>CAYOVC010000261.1:0-4525 GCA_964407305.1 uncultured Bacteroidaceae bacterium
CGGCGTGCATGAGCAATACATCGGCGAACCGGATAAATATCATCTCCTGGGAACATATATTGGAAACAGCATATTCATTCACTACGTTGTCGTAGTAATCATATTCCCATTCAGTGGTATCTTCCGATGATTTGTCCGTGTAAACCTGTATCATGGAGTATTTCTTCTGGTAATATCCTGTCTCTTCTACCATGGGATCATTGTTAAAGTAATTCCGGAATCCCTCTCGAGGGTGATTCATATCTACAACACTGCCCCACCGCCGTATCATGTCATTGGGCTCATCTTCTGTCCACTGCTCAACCATCCTTGGGTTCACAGGGCCAAAGCCATATCCCCAGGCAAAAGGAAAGGCTGTATTTTTATGCTGTCCCCTGATGCCAAAAAACTGAGGTATTTGGTTATGCTGGGGGGCGTTGTAGTTGTTTGTATACCCGTGCTTACCAGACCAGACCACTTCGCTGTTGCTTTCACCGGCCCATTCCAGGTTCTTTCCACTGGTGTATGGATAATCTTCTTTTGTATGTTTATTGGTATAGAGCCACAAGTTCCGGTAATCGTCAACCAGTTGATGGCCGCTGTTTGCAATTAAATCATCCAGGTAACCAATTACCATGGTACTTGTAATTGAACTGCCATCGGTAAGTGGCAATTCGGATTGGTTGTAATACCCGGTATAGAACAGGAAAACCCGTGCCATAACAGCCTGGGCGGCCCATTTGGTGGCATGTCCAAAGCGCTCCGGATCAGTATCATATCGTTCCGGGGGTAAAAATTCAATGGCATTCTTTAAATCTGATGCAATCTGCGCATATATTTCATTGGCAGGAGATTTTGGAATATTTACCGGTTCCTGGGCAGAGAGGACCAGAGGTACTTCCCCGAACACTTTGGCCAACTCGCTATAAAAATAGGCCCTGAGAAAATAGCATTCACCTAAAACTGTATTACGCTCTTCCTCCGATGAAAATTGAACCTGGTCAAGAGATTCCCTTAGTTTATTCACCCTGAAAATACCCTTATAGGCATCTCTCCATAAATTCCTCACCATGTTTGGAGAATATTTGCGCCATCTGTCAGAGCTATGGGCCCTGTCGCTGAAAGGTGCACTTCCGCCGAGTGCATCATCAGAAGCGAGCGCACCCAATGTGAATGGAGAGACGGGCTGACCGAGTGTCAGGCAGGAATAAGCCCCAGCCAGCGCCTGGTTACAATCCTCGTAGTTTAAAGGGAAGCTTTGAGAACTTTTTTGGGTATAATCTATAACGTTTAAATAATCATCACAACCAAAGATAAATATGCTGAAAGATAAGATATATATTATATTCTTCATATGTATTAATTCTTTATTTAACTACTTGATACCGCTGAAATATCTTTCCTCAATGATGAGGGGTTCATCATTACATAGCTCTAAAATGTAACATTGGCACCAATGGAAAAGGTACGGGGAACCGGGTTAAAATAAACATCAATTCCCTTGGCCCAATTACGCGGGCTGTCATTGCTTATCCCTTTATCTGCACCAACTTCAGGATTTGGTCCTATATAATTAGTGAAGGTGTACAGATTTTGAACAGCAACATAAACACGGGTTCTTTCTAAAAATTTATTTCCCGTGAGGTGGCTTAAATCGTATCCCAGCGCTAAATTCTGAATACGAAGGTAATTTCCCTTGTTGAGATAAATATCCGAGAAATTAGTGTAATTTTTGTTGGCCCTGGAAGTTAACCTCGGATAACGGTTGGAAGTTCCTTCACCATGCCAGCGATCGAGGAGATATGTCGGGTAATTATCCACGTAAACGGAGCCGGAATGATAAGCGGTTAATATATCATTGCCCGCAACACCTGCAGCGGTTATAGAAATGTCAAATCCGGCATATTCAAAATTAGCAGTAAACCCAAAAATAGCTTTTGGATTAGGATCCCCGATCATTTTCCTGTCTTCTGTATCAATTACGCCATCACCGTTTTCATCCACGAAAATCAGATCCCCGGGTTGGGTGTCCTCTCCATTGACCTTCGCGCCTGTATATGCGTCAATTTGCTCCTGGGTTTGAAATACTCCTGCTGTTTCATATCCCCAAAAATAACTAATGGGGTAGCCTACCTCAGCACGGTAAGGGGGCAGTTGAGAATTCGCGTATTCATTTATGGGTACCCCTTCTATCAACCCCTGACTATTGTCTATGCGGGTAATTTTATTTTTATTATAACCGAAACTACCTGCAAGACTAAAAGAAAACTTATTTATTCTTTTTTTCCAATTAGCCGAAATTTCGAATCCCTTGTTTTCAATGGAACCTCCATTTATGAATGCTGATTCAGCGCCATGTATTGCTAAATTGGGTGCATCTACAAGCCAGTCCTTTGTATTTTTTTTGTACAAATCAAAAGCTAATTGCACGCTTCCATTGAACATATAAAGATCTAACCCTGCATTAAGTTGTTCGGAAGTTTCCCAGGTAACGAAAACATTTCCGAGAATAGCAGGATATGCACCTACCGTGGGTATCGTTTTACTGGTACCAAAATAGTAATCCTGCCCTGAGAAATTGTAAGGAGAAACAAATTGAAAAGGTAAGATGTCTTCATTACCATTCTGGCCCCAGCTTGCTCTTAATTTTAACAAATTAACAACATTTTTAAACGGTAGAAAAAAGTTCTCATTGCTAATCACCCATCCAGCTGATATTGATGGGAAAACACCCCACCTGTAACCAGGGGCAAAATTCGAGGAGCCATCCCTTCTAACAATTGCGGTAAACAGATAGGTTTCATCATAATCGTAATTAATCCTGCCGAAAAATGAAGCCAGGGCCCATTCACGAAGGGGCCGACCCATTAACTCCGTAGCGCTGGGACTTATATTTGGTGAATTTACCAGGTAGGCGTATTGGAATGAATTGTACAGGGAGCCTGTATTCTCCCCGGCGATACTTTCGCCTAAGCCAGTTCTTTCAATGGATTGGCCAACAAGGGTATTTATACTGTGTTTATCTTTTATTGAGAACTGGTAAGTCAGGGTATTTTCAAACCTGTATGATGTCCCCAAATATAAACTCTGACTTGTTTTATCGCGATTATTTTTAGCGTACTGGCTCGTTCCAAAGTCATATACAGGAATAAAATCACGAGTAGCGCCAGCATCTATTGAATACCCAAAATTGCTCCGGAATGTAAGGTTTTTAATTGGTTCCAGTTCGAGATATACATTCGTCCGTAAATCGTGATGTTTCCTTTCATTGTTGCTGTTATAATATTGATAGGCAACAGGATTAAGCGGGCTATAAAATGTAATATAATCATCGCGGGTATATTTTCCCGTGCTATCCCTCAACGGCAATAAGGGGGTTGTTGATAACCAACGCCAGGCGCCATTGGTTTGGTACATGTTTTTCTTGTAGGTGTAGAGTAAATTTTCTCCCAGCCTAAGTATATCACGACCATTTTTTTCAATCAAAACATGTTTTGAATTTACGCGAAAGCTGTACCTGTTAAATTCTTCCTTGAGTGGGTAACCCATTATCCCCTCCTGGTATAAATAAGAGGTACCAATTGAATATGTACTTTTATTATTCCCACCGGAAATATTGATGGAATGATTCTTAACAGGTGCATTTGAGTTCGTGAGTTCGCGTAACCAGTCAGTTCCCTCCCATCCATCCTGTATCCTCTGCCAGGTAGCTGCGGGCATTGAGACTTCAAAATCAGTTTCAGCTATTCCCGAATTTGCTTCCGCTTCATTTATAAGCATCATGTAATCCTGGGCGCCGGCCATCTCCATATATCTTTCCGGGTTTTGAATCCCATATGAAACATCATAGGATATTACAGGATCGCCTGCTCTACCTTGTTTCGTGGTTATAAGGATAACTCCATTGGCAGCTCTTGCCCCGTATATAGCAGCAGAGGCAGCATCTTTTAATATATCTACTGAACCGATATCTGAGGGAGAAATATTGCGCAAATCTCCCCCGGCAATACCATCGATAACAACAAGTGGTTTGGCATTGCCAAGTGTACCTAAGCCGCGAATATTGATTTTAAAATCGGCATCAGGCCTGCCGGATGTTGAAATAATGGAAAGTCCTGGTGACTGGCTTTGCAGGGCCCGTAAGGTAGAAGATGTATTTACCCTTTCGATGTCTTCTCCTGATACCTGAGCCGTGGCTCCTGTTACCAGCTTCTTCTTTTGGGTCCCATACCCTACGACCACCAATTCATCCAAAAGATAATCCTCGGGTGATAGCTGCACATTGATTTCCCTTTGACCATTTACCCGTATTTTTTTTATTTTATATCCCACATAAGAAAATACAAGCACAGATTCATTCCCTGTAACCTCTATAACATAATTACCGTTATAATCGGTTATTGTTCCCCGGGGAGTACCTTCAATTGTAACATTTACACCTACCAGGCGATTGTTGGTTCCTTGCTCGGTAACTGCTCCGGTAATCTCGAATGGTTGGTGAACCATTGACGCATTGGCCGTATTATTAATCCCTGAAAATAAAAAC
>CAYOVC010000262.1:0-4510 GCA_964407305.1 uncultured Bacteroidaceae bacterium
AATAGAAAAATATGAATCAATCCCCGTTCACCTTAAAAAACCTGTCATTCACCGGATTTCTTTTTGGAAACTGCGGTACCGAAAATATTTTTACTGTAAAGAAAAGAGATTCTACAATATTTTATCGTGTTCAAGAAGATCAAATGATGAGCATAAACCATGAAGTGGGCTGGGCGAATAACCCGGCCATGAGGAGCTCCACCTGCCGCCAGTAAAGATTTGGCAGACGGGGCCTGATCAATAATAACAAAATAGAAACAGATCAATTGTTTACAAATAACAGCCACAGAATAAGAAAACATTATAAATATGAATCACTCAACTGAAAAGCATTCATTGGCAAAGTCCATATTGCTTCATCTTCTACCTGGAGTATTGGTTGGACTTTGCTATTTTTTCCTGGCGCCCATAGTGAAACAGCATGGCTTCCCTACTGTGATGGCTTTAATAATTTCAGGTATTTTTGTGCTTCTCCCTATCGAGTTGGGGTTTCTTTTGTACCAATCGAAAAAAAGGGGTGAAAAAACTATTGGAGGGATTATAAAATACCAGAAACCCCTTAAAATATGGCAGTACTTTTTATGGACTGCGGTAATTTTTCTTTTGTCTGGCCTGCTATTTAAAGCATTCGGCTTCACATCAGAGATTTTGATGAAGTTTTTTAGCTGGATTCCATCGGACCACATGCTGAATATGGGACTAAGTGAGGCGTATTCAAAAACAAATCTGATAATTACCTATAGCTTGTTCCTGGTTTTTATCGTGCTTATACTGCCGACGGTTGAGGAGTTATACTTTAGGGGATACCTGTTGCCCCGAATGCCCAAAAAGCTGAATGGTTTTACTGAGATTATTCATAGTGCACTCTTTGCACTTTATCATACCTGGACTCCCTGGCTTTTTATTACCCGTACCATAGGGGTGCTCCCCTTAATATATCTTGTGAAGCGAAAGGAAAACATCTACCTGGGAATTATTGCACACTGTATTATCAATTCCATTGATTTCATCATTGGAGTGATATTCATTCTGAACCTATAGATAAAAGCAGGTTTGGAAATATGGACGACTGGTTGCCTGTTGATAATATCGAAAGCGTTAATATAAAAACCCAAACAACCAGATCGGAATTTTTCCGGCACTTCCTGTTTCTATATCATCTGAGGCGATCAGGTATTTTTCAAGATGCTTTACCTGGGATGCACTCTTTTTCCGCCCCCCAACCTCAATGGTCCACCCATTGGTCTCAAAATCTCCCTCCTTCGGTGCGTTCACCTGCTGACCGCTGTTTAACAGCTGGTTAAGCACAAAAGTCTCCCTGATATTACCAATTTCAGGGTTTTCCTTAAGTGCATAGGAGAGATTTGTATTCTCCAGGTATATTTTTTCAGGTTTTTGCAGTGTCGACACCCCCCTTCCAGCAGAATTCAGGGCATTGATTAATTTCGCATTTTTCAATTCATGCATGTAATGATATACACTGTCACGGCTTAAATCAAGTTTACGTGCAATTGCAGAAATATTAGGTTTAAAGGGAGAGGATTCTGCAATAACACCCAAAAGTTTCTTAATTTTCACTGCCGTCCCAGCGTTATAGGGGCTAACAGATAAAAGATCGGATTCAACAGTGGTATTAATGATCTGATTCAGCTTCATCAGATAGGATCCTTCTCCTTCGAGGAAGACAGGTAAATATCCGCTTTTCAAATACTGCTGAAATGCAGGTAAAGGTCTGAATTCCTGTGTAATTATCCTGCAAATATCCCTGTGATCGCTGACCAGGCTGTTGAATGTAATGCTTTTATAGACTATCTCATTTTTCATTAGAAGATACTCCCTGAATGACAGCCCTGCAAGAGAATAGTGAATTACCCGCCGGCTCAAATCAGCCTCTCCCCTGTAGATATCCAATGCGGAAGATGCAGTAAATACGACCTTCATTTCAGGTAAGCCATCGTATATATTCTTTAGTTCTACCGACCATTCAGGATATTTATGCACCTCATCAATAAATAGCATTTTACCACCTTGCCTGTACCAGTTATTGGCCGTTTCAAACAGGGTATGGGTATAAAACCATGTATGATCAGCTGTAATATAGAGGGCGTCTGAAGGCAGTCCCAGGTCATACTTTAACCGCTGAAGCATCAGGGTTGTTTTACCCGCTCCGCGCGGACCCTTTATTGCAATCATTCTTTGCTCCCAGTCAATCTGCTTATGCAGGTATCTTCTGAAATTATCCTTGACCGAATGGAGCAGTATTTCCTGAAATTCAATCAGCGAATTCATGCTTTTGTTGTTTATATTCGACAAATATAGCTATTTTTTGTCGTTTTAAAAATACATTTTACAAATATTAATCGAAAAACTCGTTGTTTACGGCCACTTAGCCCCCAGTCCCATAGGGGGACATATATGGCCCCAGCAATGTCCTACCCCGTATATATCGGGGGGGGGTACCACGAATTTACCAAGGGAACTCAAAAGATGTAAAGAGGTTAATTGATTATTAATGAGGAATTCATTACTTTTGAAATCATATAAAACCTCTATTATTTGGAAAAAGATTAAGAACTTGAGAACAATAAAAAACATAGAAAAAAAAATCAGCCAATTGTCACCTGGTTTAATTGATGAGTTGGATAATTATATTGATTACTTAATAAATAAGCGGATTCCAAAAAAGCCAAAGACTTTGAAACAAGATTGGGCCGGTGATTTAAAGGAGACAGGATATACTTCTATATCTTTACAAAAGAAAGCTTTGGATTGGAGATAAAATTAAAATATCTGGTTGATACAAATATTTGGCTGGAAAGACTACTCGATCAGGAAAAGTCAGAGGTTGTTTTCAAGTTTTTAAATACTGTCTCCAACAGCCAAATTTTTATTTCAGATTTTACTCTCCATTCTATCGGGGTTATTTTATCAAAGTTGAATAAGCTTGACACACTTGATAAGTTTGTAAGTGATCTGTTTATAAATGGGCAAATAGAGCAGGTTTTTTTAAGTCCGGAAAGTATAATTGATCTTACTGTAAATATAAAGGAATTTAACCTGGATTTCGATGATGCATATCAACTTACTCTATCTCAAAAATATGATATGACGATAGTAACTTTTGATAAAGATTTTAATGCCAAAGGGATAGTCAAACTGTCGCCTGAGGAAGTTTTAGATTCATATTAGAATCGTAAGGCATTAATAGTATCGAACACTTGCTGGATTCCACTCTTTACCATCCCATTCTCATATTTTATTAAAACGGTACAAGAAATGCTATGGGCGACATAAAGCCCCAGCGGGCCGCCTCGTCTGTAGCCCGGTGCCAACAACCCCTGCATCGAATCAATTCCTGTTCAATTAGTTCCTTTTCCATATAATGATTTACATCTACTTCAAATCAATCCCCGTTCACCGTAAAAAACCTGTCATTCACCGGATTTCTTTTTGAAAACTGCGGAACCGGAAATATTTTTACTGTAAAGGAAAGAGATTCTAAATTATCTAATCGTGTTCAAGAAGACCGAATGATGAGCAAAAACCTTTCGATATCTGAAGAGGAGTTAGCCGTTCTTGAAACAAAAATCAACGAACTTAAGCCGCTCCTATATGATATTAAGGTTCAGTTCTCTATTGTAAAAAGGAGACAAACAACAGCTAAAAGAGGCGAATATTGCCTTCTAATGTATAGCGATGATTGCCGCGGCGGTAAAGCTGAACGAAACGTTGATCGGGGTGCTCAGACAGCACAGCGATCAGCCCATAATAACCACCGGGGTGAGCCTGGGGGGTTGGGTGACGAACCTCCACCGGGCGCTTTTTAACTCGGGGGATCGCTATGTGCCGCTGTTGGCCGGGGCTTTCCTGGGTGAACTTTTCCTGGAGAGCAGGTACAGGAAGATGACCGGTGAGAACGCACTTGGGGAGGCCGGACAGATTAGGGAATTGCTGAATTTCGACCGGGCGTTTAGCAGGGTGAAGGCCGGGAATGTCTATCCGTTGCTGGCGAAATATGACCAGTTTATTGAATACCCGGTGCAGGTGAAAAGTTATGGTGGGGTTGATGTGCGGACCATTGAGAATGGTCATGTTACCGCAGCATTGAATTCCAAGGACTTACGGAATCATATTCTTGGAGTGTTGGAGAGATGTCGGCCCTAGCGGACTTACAAGATTAAAGTGTAGTGATCTGCTTTACCTAACTAAAAGTCTGACTACAATGGTTTCTTCTCCCCTGGTTTTCAGAATGTACATGCCTTTGGGTTGATCCATTAAGTTCAAATGATTATTATCACCTGAAAAGGTACCCGATTGAACCTTGGATCCAATTACATTATACACATCATATTCAAGAGTTTCGGTATCTACCGGTAAGGCAACATTAAATACACCAGCCGATGGATTCGGATAGATACGCAATCTTCCATTAAAATTCTCTTTAGCTGACGTGATTCCACTGGCACCTGAATAGGTAACATAATATACTCCAAACTCATCAACCATAATT
>CAYOVC010000263.1:0-4501 GCA_964407305.1 uncultured Bacteroidaceae bacterium
ACTCTGTTGCGGGACATTCAAAAATAGGTTGTCCTTACATTTGAATTTATTACAATTGTATCTTAATTCTGTAATCATCAGCAATCAGGTTGTATAAGAAAAACGATTGAATTGTGAGCAAGAAGGGACATATAAATTTTGGTTCTACAGACGAATTAAGATTCAGGGAACTGTATAACAGGTATTATTTACGGCTGTTCAATTTCTCTTTGCAGTTTACCAAGAGTAGAAGTGAGTCCGAAGATCTTATCCATGAAGTATTTTTAAAATATTGGGAAAAGCGGCATGAGATCAAAGAAACTGCTGTTGAATCCCTGTTGTTTACAATTACCCGAAATCTTTGCCTAAATTACGTTAAACATCTGAAAATAATTCAGAATAGAAATCTTGATCTGGAAAAAATCAGGAAATGGGAGGATCTTTACAGGATCGAATTTGTCAGAAATGAACCCTATATTTTAATTGAAAATGAGCTTCAGGATATGATCCTGAAGATAATGAATAATTTGCCGGAAAGATGCCGTGAAGTTTTTCAGTTAAGCAGGATAACGGGCCTGAAAAACCGGGAGATTGCTGAAAAATTGGATATTTCGTTAAAGGCTGTTGAAAAGCATATCACCAGGGCAGTTCATGAGTTTCGGACAAAATTACCTGTGCTGATACCCATTGCCTTACTTACTTTAATCATTGCAAGTGCATCACGCATATAGCGTTCAATTTCTGTTCGATTCGCTGTTATTTAATGAGCCCAAATGAAGAAAATAGCACCTGAGGGTAGGGTATTGTGTATCTCAATTGTTTTAAAATCATAACATGTTATTGCACATACTGAATTGGATTATTAATGACTAAGAACTTGATAAATGACGATCTGATTAAAAAGTACCTTTTAGGTAGTTTGAATGACGATGAGTGCGATGCGCTTATTAATTGGATCGGAAAGCAGGATGAAAATGCTGATTATTTCCGGACTTATTGCAAAAACTGGGAGGTGGAAACTGATCAACGACTGGAGCAGAGCTTTATTCAATTACAAAATAAAAGAATGCTTCGGGAAGCACTTCTACATTCTATGCCTTCTGGTGGTGGGTACACACTAAAATATCAGTTTAATAAGTATAGCAGGCGTTTATTGAAGTATGCTGCTGTATTTTTCGTTGGAATACTCGCTGCGGTTATAATGCAACTCTATCTATCAGATAGGGTGAAGATGGAAAGTGCTGTCCAGTTAGTTTATGCAGAAACTGCTGCCGGACAAAAGGTCAGGTTGGTACTGCCTGACAGCTCAGTGGTATGGTTGAATGCTGAGTCCAGTATTTCCTTTTCGGGCGACTTTGCTTCACAAGATGAACGTTTAATTACACTTGAAGGTGAAGCATATTTCCAGGTACAGGATCAGAAAAGTAAAGATTTTACCGTCAGGTGCAGGGATTACGATATCAGGGTGAAGGGCACTGAATTCAATGTGATGGCCTATAAGGATTTCAACCGTACTGAAGCAACCCTTGTCAGTGGTTCGATCACTGTGGTCAAAGATAACAGGAGCGTGGATGTAAATCCGGGTGAACGGATTGTCTATTCGGATAATAGCCTTGTTAAATCGAGGGCACACATCAGACAGGCCACATTATGGAAGGAGAACAAATTCTACTTCGATAATGTACCTTTTAAGGAGTTGATCAGGCGGCTCGAACGGTGGTATGATGTGGATATAACGATTTCAGGTAATCAATTGGAAAGAATCTACTATTCAGGCTATTTCAAGAATGAAGAGACTGTGTGGCAGGTGCTGGATGTGATTCAGCTAACAACACCTATTGAATATGAACGGAAGGATTTTCGAAAAATACTCATAAAAAACAAACCGATGAATTAGTCGAACAGGTATGCGGTGGAAACCGTAATTGCTATCACTGAACTATAATTCTAACGCTAACTATCAATACCTATGAAGAGACTTTTCTTTGTACTACTAACAGCAGTATTGCTGGTCAACCCTCTGTTCTCACAGGAAAAGTTGTTGTCGATACGAAAAGATAACTTGAATATCAAAGAGGCACTTATTCTTATTGAAGAGGAAACGGATTACTCTTTCTTTTACAAGGATGAGGAACTTGATCTAACTAGACGGTATACGTTGAATTTTACCAATAAAGTTATATCGGACATTCTGGATGAAATCTTGTCTGATCAGAAGCTTACATATGAAATATTCAAGCGGACGATTGTTATTCTTCCAGTAGATGAAGCTATGGCGCAGGAGACTGATGCCAAAACCATAAGGGGTGTTGTTTATGATGCTGAAACGATGGAGCCGCTTCCCGGGGTGAATATCAGAATTGAGGGAAGTAATATAGGTACTGTAACTAATCTCGATGGCAGGTACATGCTCGATCTGCAGCGAGAATCTGATGCATTCTTGGTTTTTTCTTATATCGGTTATCATACCAAAAGGGTTGGTATTTCAGATCAGTCCGTTATTGATGTTCAACTCGATTCAGATATTCAGAGCCTGGATGAGGTTGTCGTAATCGGCTATGGGGTTCAGAAAAAAAAGGACCTGACAGGTGCTGTGGGGGTTGTGGATATCGACGATATGAAAAAGGTTCAGTCAACCGGTATTGGTGAGGCGCTGCAGGGACAAGTGCCTGGGGTTTCGGTACGATCGAGCGGTGCTCCCGGAAGCTGGGCAAGCGTAAGAATTAGAGGGGTTGGCTCCTTCTCAAGTGTCGGACCACTCTATGTTATTGATGGATTGATCCTTAATGATGCCAACCATATCAATCCTGCAAATATAGAATCGATTCAAATTCTAAAAGATGCTTCCGCCACAGCAATTTATGGTTCACGAGGTGCGAATGGCGTAATTATCATAACCACTAAAAAGGGTAAGGAGGGGCCTGCAAATATCAGTTTTACTGCTAGTTATGGTCTTGAGCAACTGGCAAGAAAAATCGATATGATGGAGTCAACCGAATATTTATACTACAATCAGCTTAGCTATATTAATGGTGGAGAGACATGGTTGGGCAGGCCGGAAACGGGTGATACCATACACAATACTGATTGGCAGGATGCAATTTTTCAGATGGGAAAAGTAGAAGACTATAATTTATCTATTGCGGGAGGCTCAGGAAATTCAAAATATATGATCGGAGCAGGGTATTACTCCCGTGATGGTGTTTTAAAGGGGCCTTGGTATAACCGGCTCACTTTTAGGGTGAATTCAGAAGCGACCAAAGGCAGGCTGACAGTAGGAGAAAATTTCTCCTACATAAGGTCTGAACAGAAATATACCAATGGGGGTTCATTTTCGAATGCCCTGAGTATGCCCCCTGTTATTCCTGTATACAATCCTGACGAAATAAGTGGCAGAGGAGGGTATGGATATGGAAATGTTAGATACCCAACCTATTCCTCCAATCCGGTGGGCCTTCAGCAGTCGGTAGACAACACCGAAATGCATAATCGTTTGATTGGTAATCTGTTTGCTGAAATTGAAATTTTCAAGGGGCTCACCTTTAAATCGATTCTTGGTATCGATCACTGGAACGGGAGACACAAAATTACCGACCAGGGTTTTACTGTGCGGTACCTTTCTGTAGAGACCCGCTGGATGGATAAGTTATGGGAGGAACGCCTTGAGAGAACGAATTTAAGTCTTGACAATACCCTTAATTACCGGCTTACATCAGGTGCTCACAGCCTGGAATTATTGTTGGGAAGTACTGTTGAAAATAGCAAAATGTATTTTTTGGGAAATGAAGCCTATAACCAAAGTGTCGACGGAAAATGGCAGATCAATCTGGCACAGGTGCAAAATAACATGTGGGGATGGGAGCATGAGGTTTACATTCTTTCCTACTTAGGACGTATTAATTATGATTACGATGGAAGATATCTTTTTCAGTCAAACCTCAGGAGGGATGGATCTTCAAAATTTGGAGCAAATAAAAAGTGGGGGTTTTTCCCCTCTGCCTCTTTTGGGTGGCGTGTGAGTAACGAAGCATTTTTTGAACCAGCGAAAGAGATTGTCAGTGACCTGAAAATAAGGGCGAGCTACGGTATAAATGGTGATCAGCAGGCGCTTGGCCCTTATGATTGGATACCCTCTATTAATAGGAGTGGCCCATATGAAGGGTTATATTATGTATTTGGAGGAACAATACATGAGGGTGCGATTCAGACTGACCGTACAAATCCAAATGTGCATTGGGAAAGTAAAACAACATTCAATGCAGGAGTTGATTTCGGATTATTAAAAAATAAATTGTACGGATCTGCTGAAATATATCACTCCTACTCATCCGGATTGTTGGTGCAATTGCCACTTGCTTACGCTACAGGGGTTGGGGTAGGTTTTTATGGTGGGGATGCTTTTGAATGGACCAACTACGGAGAGATGATTAACAGGGGGCTTGAATTTGTCGCGGGATGGAAGGATCAGGCTGGTCAATTGAAATATAATATAAGCGCCAATTTCAGCACATTGAAAAATGAG
>CAYOVC010000264.1:0-4492 GCA_964407305.1 uncultured Bacteroidaceae bacterium
AAATAATCAGAAGCGGGCATAAAATGGAAATAAAATTATATGAACATCATTTTTATAAAGCCGACTGGGAGGAGCTTGACAGGCTCATCGAAGCGGCATAAAAACAAAGAAAGGAGGCAGATATGAGAACCAACATGAGAGTGTATGGGCGAGGTACGTTCCATTAGCTCAAAAAATGCAAGACAGTAGGCATTTTATGCCCCAAAGACAAGGGATGAAAAATATTTTTGAATGGAGTTAACCCAAATAGGCCATGATTAAATAACTTTTGTCTTATTGCCGGGATTAAAACCGGCTTAAAAATATCAATTTGGATTTTTATTGCGCCGTGCAAGTCCGTGAGGTGGAGATTACACACGATTGAGGATAAGGTATTGCAGGGAGGGGTAAGAAAAGTATTGGAACCCATTTACGAAGGGGATTTTAAGGATTTCTCGTATGGGTTTCGCCCCGGGAGCTCCGCCCATCAGGCGATAGGATATATGTTTAAAGAAGTAATGAACAAAGGGATACGCTACATAATAGATGCTGACCTGAAGAATTACTTTGGAAGTATATCACATTGTTTTTTAAGGGAATTTGTTGCACGCAGGGTGAAAGATGGGGTGATACGAAAAATGATAGACAAATGGTTGAAAGCAGGTATACTGGAAAACGGGCAGATAATCTATCCGAAAGAAGGTACGCCACAGGGAGGAGTATCTCCGCTTTTGAGCAACACCTATTTGCACTACGTTTTGGACGAATGGTTTTCAGAACAAATACAGCCAATGTTAAAAGGGGAGAGCTTTATAGCCAGATAGGGTGATGATTTCATACTGGATTTTGCCAGTAAGCAAGATGCGATGCGAATAATGGAGGTACTGCCGAAATGGTTCGGCAAATACCAGCTAACGCTGCATCCGGACAAGACGAAACTAATCGACTTGGAATGCGAAACAGGCAAAGGCGAGAGAAGTTTTTACTTTCTGGGATTCACGCACTACAAAGGGTTAAGCCGAAAAGGCAAGTCGGTATTGAAGCGTAAAACCAGTAGTAAAAAGCTTACCAAAGCCATAACCCAGACGGAAGACTGGATAAAGCAGAACCGGCATAGAAGGCTTAAGGAACTGATAACCGAATTGAATGCAAAACTGCGTGGGCACTGCTCATATTATGGGATTACTTTTAATCACAAAGGGATCGAAAGTTACAATGAGCAGATAAAGCGCAGATTGCACAAATGGCTGAACCGCAGAGGTGGCAGGCGCAAGTGGAATTGGGAAAAGTTTAATATTCTGATTAATGAGTGGCTACCTTTGATTAGGCAAAAAATTTATCACTCATTTTAAACAGCGAAACCGATTTTAGAGGAACCGTATGCGGGAAAGCCGCTCGTACGGGTTTGTGGGGGAGCGGGGAGGTAACGAACCGCTCTACCCGGAAGCGTTATATATCAAGCATTTAAATTAAAAAATATATATACATATGAATAAGATATTGATTTTCCTGTCAATCATGGGAGTAATGAGTATGTCGTGTACAAGATACAAAGATTACAGTGATGTTGCTTTTGAGGAGAAGCGTCCGGCCGACTGGGAAAATCCGGCGCTGAACGAGATCAACAGGGAGTTGCCGAGGGCATGGTTTGTCCCTTTTGGGAACGCCGAAGAGGTGGATGCAGACAACAAGTGGGCCTCCTCCCTGCTGCAGTCGCTGAATGGTGACTGGCTGTTCCATTTTTCAGAGAACCCATCAGAGCGGCCGGTGTGGTTTTTCCGCGATGATTTCGATACACGCGGCTGGGGCACCATACAGGTGCCATCGAACTTCGAACTGGAGGGACACACCTATCCCATCTACACCAACAGCAAATATCCCCATGTCAAAAACCCTCCGTATATACAGGATCACTACAATCCTGTGGGCTCCTACAAGCGCCATTTTACGATCCCCCGTGAATGGCGGGAGAAGGAGGTATACCTGCATTTTGGGGCAGTAAGTTCGGCCATGTACGTTTGGGTGAACGGGGAATTGGTGGGATACAACCAGGACAGCAAGACCCCGGCGGAGTTCAAAATTACGTCGTATCTTCAGAAGGGGAAAAACAGCCTGGCGGTGGAGGTGTACAAGTGGTGCGATGGCAGTTACCTGGAGGACCAGGACTTCTGGCGGTTGGGGGGCATTACGCGTGATGTGTTTCTGATGGCGAGGGACAAACAGCATGTGCGTGATTTCAGGGTTACAGCTGGTCTGGCGGATGATTATACGACAGGAACTTTTTTCCTGGAGGCGGAATTGTCAGGGATGACTCCGGAGCGGCCGGTAACATTGGAGGCTGTCTTGTACGACGGGAATGAGGCCATTGGGTCCTTTTCTGAGCCGGTGAAGGGTGATGAGGTAGGATTCAGCGGAACCTATCCGGCTGTGAAGCAGTGGTCGACCGAGCTACCAAACCTGTATACCCTGGAGATGACATTGAAGGATTCTGGCGGCGGGGTGCTTGAAGTGGTGCGGCAGGATGTCGGTTTTCGCCGGGTGGAGATCAGCGGCAATACATTGCTTGTGAATGGCAAGTATGTATACCTGAAGGGGGTGAACTTGCATGAGCACCACGATGTAACCGGTCATGTGGTGGATGAAGCCACCATGTTAAAGGATATTGAGGTGATGAAGAGTCATAATATAAACGCGGTACGCACGTCACATTATCCCCAACCGGTGCGCTGGTATGAGCTGTGCAACCGCTACGGGTTGTACGTGGTGGATGAGGCCAATATCGAATCGCATGGGATGGGGTATGGCAAGGAGTCGCTGGCGAAGGATGCTGCATGGATGGAGTCGCACCTTTACCGCACCCGGAATATGTTTGAGCGCGATAAGAACCAGCCCTCTGTAATCATCTGGTCGTTGGGCAATGAAGCGGGGAATGGGATAAATTTTGATGCTACGTACGATTTTCTGCAGGAGCAGGACAGCACACGGCCGGTACAATATGAAAAGGCCCATGGAGGAAGAAATACCGATATATTCTGTCCGATGTATGACAGAATTGAGCAGATGTTGCATTATGCCAGGGAGGATGGCAGCAAACCACTGATCCAGTGCGAGTACGCGCATGCTATGGGGAACAGTGTAGGTAATTTGCAGGATTACTGGGATGTGATTGAGTCGCACGAGGTGATGCAGGGAGGATTTATTTGGGACTGGGTGGACCAGGGGTTACTGACAGAGGATGCTGACGGCGAGAAATTCTGGGCATATGGAGGTGATTTCGGTCCCGATACTGTTCCGTCGGATGGTAATTTCTGTCTGAACGGACTGGTGAATCCTGTGCGGGAACCGCATCCTGCACTGTTCGAGGTGAAGAAAGTGTACCAGTATATTAAGTTTCATCCGGTTGATTTGTCAGATGGACGTATTGCAATTGAGAATGGCTATGCTTTTCTCAATGCGGAGCGGTTTGATTTTTCCTGGGAGATCAAGGGGGATGGCGCTGTGGTTAAATCAGGTAAATTGGGCCGGCTTGACCTGCAGCCTGGAGCCAGTGATGAAGTGACTGTCGACATGGGCTTTGATCCTCTGCCGGGTGTTGAATATTTTTTGAATCTGTTTGCCAGTCTTAGGGAGGCTGATGGACTGGTAGCTGCCGGAACGGTGCTGGCAGCGGAGCAGTTTCTTTTACCTGTTTCCATTCCGGCCGGGATGGCGGAGCAGGTGTTTTCCCCTCTGCAGATGGAGCAGGCCAATGGCGAGGTTAAGATTTCAGGGGAGGGGTTTTCTGTGGCGTTTGATCTGGAGCGTGGTGCGATGACCAGTTTTATTTCGAGGGAGAGGGAGCTGGTGCTGAAGGGTCCGGAGCCCTCTTTCTGGCGAGCTCCCACCGACAATGACTTCGGTAATAAAATGCCTGTGCGTTCGGGGATCTGGCGCCGGGCAGGTGAAAACCGGGAGGTGAGTTTTGCCGGGGCAGAGGAGATTGACAGGGGGAAGATCGAGGTTGTATTCAGGTTTGACCTGGTGGATGAAAAGAGCAATCGTATTGGTGGTTATACCAGCCGCTACCTGGTACAGGGCAATGGAAACGTGGCAGTTGAAAACCACTTCAGGATGGCAGGTGGCGATCAGCCCGAGATACCCCGAATGGGGATGACCCTGCAGATGCCGCGGGAGTATGATAACATCGCCTGGCTGGGACGCGGTCCGCACGAATCTTACCAGGACCGCTCGACCAGTGCTTTTGTGGATATGTATAGCGGAACGGTGGCGGATCAGTACCATCCTTATTTGCGTCCGCAGGAGAATGGCAACAAGACCGGTGTGCGGTGGATGTCCATTACCAATGAGTCGGGAGAGGGACTTATGTTTGATGGGGAACAGCTGCTGGAGGTGTCGGCGCATCATAGTATCCTTGAGGATTTTGAGTCGCTCAGACGTCCGGATGGCAAGGTGGTGGATGGCGAGCGCGCGGTACATCGCCATACGACCGATGTGAAGTTTCGTGATCTGACCT
>CAYOVC010000265.1:0-4465 GCA_964407305.1 uncultured Bacteroidaceae bacterium
AGAAGGGCGCACAATTTCAGGTTCAGTCGCAGCAGGGATCGGTAACTGTTTTAGGGACCGAATTCAGCGTGAAAGATTGGGATAATTACTACCAGGTTACCTGTTACGCCGGTTCCGTTATGGTTGTCACGAAGGAAAAATCGGTCGTTCTGCAACCGGATTTAACATTCAGGATTGTTGACGGTAACGTTGAGACCTTTACCTTTACTGGTAAAAAGGGGCCTGACTGGCTCTACCGGGAGAGCAGTTTCAGGAGTGTGCCGCTTAAATTCGTGATCAATGAACTGGAACGACAATACACGGTACCTGTTGAAACCAGGAAGGTTGATTTAGAACAGTTATTTACCGGCAGCTTTACGCATGCTGACATTGAAACTGCCTTGAGAGCGATTACAACCCCGGCAAATTTAACATACGAGATCAATGAAAATAAAATTGTAATAGCTTTTGAAGGTAAATAAGCACTTTGTTTTCATATGTATATTTCTTTCTGCTGCAAGCAACAATATTTTTTCCCAGGACACGGATTCAGAGCGGCTTGATAGTCTTCTGATGGATCTTGAGAAAAGGTATGATGTTGTATTTAACTATACGGATGCCAGTATAGAAGGGGTCCGGGTTTCATTGCCGCAGGTGGACATGGATCTTGAAGCTTGTCTCTTTGAACTGGAGAAGCAAACGCACCTGATCTTTGAGCGGATAGACTCGAGGTATATTGCTATTCAGAGAAATAATTCTGTGATAAGGGTATCGGGTACGGTTACAGATCAAACCACCGGGGAGAAACTTACTGATGCTGTTATTCATTCGGGCGGCAATTACGAGGTAAGCGATGGGAACGGTTTTTTTTCCATTGAGATGGATCGGGAGAAGGACTCACTCCTTATCATCAGACATGTTGGTTATCAGCCTCTGTACCTAAGACGCAATGAATGGGGTCCCGATACATCTGTATATGAAATGGTCGTTGATGTACAGGTTCTTGAAGAGGTTCGACTGGATTATATTGCCAGGGGTATTCGTAAATTACATGATGGCTCCATCCGGGTAAATGTGCAGAACCTTGAAGTTTTACCGGGAATGACAGCCCCCGATGTTTTACACATCGTCCAGATTCTGCCTGGCATTCACAGCATGAATGAAACCGTTTCGGAGATCAACACTAGGGGAGGCACCAACGATCAGAACCTGGTCCTCTGGGATGGTGTGAAAATGTACCAGACCGGTCATTTTTTCGGAATGATATCAGCCTTTAATTCAAACCTGGTCCATCAGGTGAAAATTATTAAGAACGGAGCAAGTGCCTCCTACGATGAGGGTATTTCAGGAATTATTGATCTGCAGCAGCAGGATTATCCGGTTCATGATTTTGAGTTCTCTGCCGGGTTGGATATGTTGCGTGCCGATATCATCGCGAAGATCCCTCTGCGTGAGAAACTCTCCCTGATCCTGGGTGCAAGGCACTCCATCAATCAGATTCTGAAAACCCCCACCTATAAAAGCTATTATAAACGGGCTTTTGAACATACCGAAATTATGTTGATTCAACCGGGAACGGATACGACCGTTGACAGGTACCACGATTTTTCTTTTTACGATGTAAGTGCCAGGCTGATCTATGATATTTCGGAAAAGGATAAGGTGCGTTTCAGTGTTCTGAACAACCGAAACGCCATTTCAGTTGAAGAGTTTGCCACTATCCGGGATACAACCTATACACGTGAAAGCGACCTGAAGCAGCTGAATCTGCTTTCAAATCTGAGCTATATGCACTCCTGGACAGAAAAACACAGTACAACGCTGAGCACCTTTGTCTCCTATTACTTTCTGGATGGCAGCAATATTTCAAATTATGAACCGCTGTATCATTTGCAGGAGAATGAAGTACTCGATTGGGGCGCAAAATTGGAATCGAGAATTAATTTTTTCGGGGTCTCAGAATTGTCGGGAGGTTATCAATTCAGGGAAGTGGGGATCAGGAACGAGGATAATCTTCGTCAGCCGGGCTACAGCCGAGACGTAAAAGATGTCCTGCGGATCCATTCCCTGTATGCTGAAGCCGAATTCAAGGAGATCTTCAGGAATATGTATTTGCGTACCGGTATGCGCACCAACTATTTCTCAAAATTCAACAGGTTTACATTCGAACCAAGGGTAGCGTTCAGCTATAAGTTGAACAACCATTTTTCACTGGAGGTACTGGCCGAAAAGAAGCGTCAGTTTACAACGCAGTTGATCGATTTTCAAACAGACTTTCTGGGTATTGAAAAGCGCAGGTGGGTTCTGGCGAATAATGAAAGCGTTCCCCTGTTAATGGGTCGGCAGCTTTCTGCGGGCCTCCAGTATAATGCGAGGGGTTTTCTTGTATCGCTGGAGGGATATAAAAAGAGTGTCAGCGGAATGATCTCACCGAGCCAGGGATTTCAGAACCAGTTTCAATATGTTTATGCCATTGGTGGATACAGTACATATGGTTTGGAGGTATTGCTGAACAAGGGTTTCGGGCGATCGAATACATGGATGAACTATACCCATGCAAAAAACAACTATGATTTTGCAGCGTATACACCCCCAAGCTTTCCGAACAACCTTGATGTAAGACATGCATTATCCCTGGGAGGAAGTTATAGTCTGCAAAACTTTGAGGTGTCGGCAGGGTTTAATTACTGGACAGGCAGGCCATACACGCAACCTTTACATGATCAATTGAATGAGCGCAATGAGATTGTGTTCGGGGAGCCCAACAGTTCCTGGCTCAGCGATTACGCCCGGCTCGATCTTTCGGCTGAATACACGCTAGAGCTAAAGGGGGTAAAGACAGAAATTGGATTTTCAATCTGGAACATATTGAACCGCAAGAACGTTTATAATATCTATTACCAGGTGAACAGTGACCAGGAGATCGAACAGATTACGCAGCATACGTTGGGTTTTACCCCGAATGTCCGCCTGAGATTCTGCTTGTAACCTGTATTGTTCTATAAAAGAATCTCTACCTGTGAACAATTCTTTCTGTCAGGTGTATATTAGTTGTACTTGACAGATGGTTGTCATTCACAGTAAAATGTAAATTTTAAATAAAAATAGCAATGAAAAATTTTTTTGTTTTAACAGTGATTGCATCGCTCGTGTTTGCATGCAATCCGAATAGTGCCGAAGAGGCAAAAACAGGTGAGGCCAAGAAGGCCGGAGCTGCTTCTGGTGCTGTATACGAACTGGCTGCTGATGGCAGTACTGTTTATTGGCGCGGCACAAAACCGGGTGGGGAACATGACGGCGTTGTTGATGTTACTGAAGGAAAGGTGATGATTGACAATGGTACGGTTACCGGCGGAAGCATTACGATTGACCTGAACTCCATTGAGAATCTCGATCTCGAAGGTGCTATGAATGCCCGCCTTGTCGGACACCTGAAGTCAGAGGATTTTTTCTACACGGAGAAATATCCGAAAGCTGTATTCCAAATCGTTTCGGTTGAAGCAAAAGAAGGAATGGCACCTGAAGGTGGAGTTCAACCAACCCATGAGATTACGGGAAATCTGGCAATGCGCGGCGAAACGAAGAGTATTACATTTCCGGCAGCGGTAACTGTTATGGATGATAAAGTGAAAACTGTTACCAATGAATTTGCCATCAACAGAACCCTGTGGGGCGTGAATTTCAAGTCAAAGTCCGTCTTTGCTGAGCTCAAGGATGATTTTATCGGTGATATGATCAACCTGAAATTTGACGTTGAGTTTAAGAAGAATTAAGGGCTTTTAGCCTGAACAAAAACAGATGAGGCTGTCCGGGTGTATCGTCGATGCTTATAGCAGAGGCTGTAGACCCGGACAGCTTTTTTTAGTTTAAATTCTGCATACCAGGAGTGAAATCGTGTCAATAAGATCACAGTATCCTGAACATGCCGATACCTGGCTGCTGATCAGGAAAAAGTTAATGGCTATCTCCAGGTAAAATAACCTGAAAATTTTACCGGTTACTGTTTATTTAGATTCCACGTCTTTTCCAGGTGATCAGAGTGTCCTGATAATTTCCTCATTGATTGTACTCATATTGATCTGTCCCTTTACAGCTTATGAACCACATCAACCATTTCGTTCACAACGGGTTTGTCGGGTTTGAAATGATCTTTGAACTGTTTATATTTGCTAAATATTTTTTTATTCGTAAAAAAATGCGTATATTAATTGGAGTTTGAATTTTAAAATTTTAAGGCATGAAAAAATCAACATCAAATGCACTTCTTGGATTCTTAACCGGTGCCGCTGCAGGCGCAGTCATCGGTGTTCTTTATGCTCCTGAAAAAGGAAGTAAAACAAGAAAGAATATCAAGAAAAAATCGAAAAAGATCACTTCTGACGTTACTGAAAATGTGAATGAGCAGGTTGAAAATATGAAGCAACATCTGAACGATTTTGTAGATGATCTAAAAGGCAAAATTACAAACCTTGAAAAAGAGGTGAAG
>CAYOVC010000266.1:0-4441 GCA_964407305.1 uncultured Bacteroidaceae bacterium
TGTCACGGTTCCAAAATTTTATAAACT
Source organism: uncultured Bacteroidaceae bacterium (assembly GCA_964407305.1). Classification (GTDB taxonomy): domain Bacteria; phylum Bacteroidota; class Bacteroidia; order Bacteroidales; genus M55B112. The sequence goes on from CAYOVC010000266.1 coordinate 28, forward strand.
CTTCCTTTTTGGATTCAATGTCTGCAATAATCATAAACTATTAAATTATAGTAAATTAACCCCAGAATTATTTTCTTACCAATTTCTTTTCCAATTCTTCCAGGGAAACACCTTTTGTTTCCGGGAAAAGGAAAATGGCAAACAGTAACGTGAACAGGGCAAAAACACCATATGAGACAAAAGTGACAGTTTTTCCTAGAAATTCAATTTCCCATGGAAAAATGAATGTTACGCCAAAACTAACTACTGAGGCCCATAATCCAGCCAATGAGATGCCTATTCCCCTGTATTTGTTCGGGAATACTTCTGAAAGAAATACCCATAACACGGGTCCTAAAGAAACGGCAAAAGAAGCAACATACACCATAACGGCAATTAATACACCGTATCCTGAAAATTTTCCTGTATAAGAAAAAAAAGTAAGGGTGAACAATGACAGGGTTAATCCTGCGCTACCAATAATAAGCAGGGGTTTTCGGCCCAGTTTGTCGATGATGGACATAGCCAAAATGGTAAAAACCAGGTTTGTCAGTCCTATGATAGCAGCTTGCATAAAAGCCGCATCTTTTCCAATGCCTGTTTTTTCAAAAATGATGGGGGCATAATAAAGAATGGCATTGATCCCGGTAATCTGTTGCAAAAAGCTTATGGCCAAAGCCAGGTATAAAATATAGGACATTTTCTTACTGAACAGGCCTTTCAACAGAGGCCAAATCTTTTCAGATGCTTCATTTCGAAGGGAGATTTTAATCTCTTCCAATTGTATTTTAGCGTAAACCTGGTCTCCAATTTTTGATAAGGTGGAGAAAGCTTCTTCATTTCTGTTCTTACGCGCTAACCAACGGGGGCTGTTTGGCACGAAAAGAAGTAGAATAAAATAGAGCAGTGCCGGGATGGTTTCTACTCCGAGCATCCACCTCCAGTTATTTTCTCCGATGTTTAACAGGAAATAATTGGAGAAATAGGCGACTGAAATCCCTAGTACGATATTCAATTGGTTAAACGATACCATTTTTCCGCGAATGGCAGGAGGAGAAATTTCAGCGATGTAAACAGGGGCAATTAGTAATGCACCACCTACTCCAATGCCACCAATCATTCGTGCGATGATCAAAAACCAGAATTCTTGTGCCAGGGCAGAAGTAACGGCAGATACGGCAAAGAAAACAGAGGTAAAAATCAATACCTTTTTCCTGCCAAGTTGATCACTTATGGGTCCCGATAAACCGTTGCCAATTATAACCCCGACGATGAAGGAACTGACTGTCCATCCGGTTTGTAATTCCGTTAAACCGAAGTGCCCTGTCATAAAGGGTATGGCGCCGCTTATCACAGCACTGTCAAATCCAAGTAAAAATCCCCCGAGTGCTACCACCAACGAAATCGAAGTAGTGAAGCCTTTATTGTAATTCATTTTAAGCTATTAATCTAACTCCTCGATAAGCTCGTTATACGCTACATTTTCTATCTTAATTACCACCGGGTTATGCCATTCTTTATTGGTGCGGTGGGTTCGGATAACATTGATGAAAATACCTTCTTTTACAACAGAAATAATTGGTTTTGGTGGGGTTTTTAACTTATATTCCATTACTGTCTCATGTTGACCGAGTACGGAAACCCTGGTTTTGTCATTACCTTTTAAGGAACGGATAAAGAATGTTTTATACCCGCTGATTCCCCAGTTTTTGGAAGGAACAAATGCATAGACGGTGTTTCCTGTTTTTGACCTCGTAAACCAAATATAATGCTCAGGTTCTTCATACCACCAGTTCGAACTTAACTTCTCATTAATAACAGTAAATGGTTCAATTTCGTATACGGCATCCTGGTTGGACATCATCCACAGTGCTACTTCACGCAGCCGGGCTTCCTGTTCCTGCGGAATTTTGCCATGGCTGTCGGGGCTCACGTTTAATAGCAGGTTGCCGCCTTTGGCACGGGTTTCTATAAGCATGTTGATGATCTGCAGACCGTCTTTGACCTTGTCACCTGGCACGTGAGCCCAGTGTCTGCCTATTGTAAAACATGCCTCCCATGGTCCTGGTATGGGTTTATCAGGAATTTCTTGCTCTGGAGTCTCCATACCGCCTCGGGTTATAACCAGATTCGGATCAATTTCCCAGCAGTAATCGGCAACAAGAGTATTAGCGTAATCAAGGTATTCGTCAATGAAAAAAATGTCTATTTTACCATAATTGGTTAGTAATTCCCGGATTTGTTTCTTTTCTATTTCCCACATCTCCTTGTTATTATCCGGATTTCCTTCCGGAAGTATCCGGGAAGGAGGAATTTCCTCTAAATAATTTAAATAAAAATCATCCGGCGAAAAGTACAATCCTATGGGTATATCGTATTTTCGAAAGGCATCGATAATTTCCTTCATGATATCCTTACCATAGGGAGTGTTGGTAATTTTGAAATCCACTGTCTCTGTGTCCCACATGCAAAATCCATTGTGATGCTTGGCAGTAAAAACCATGTATTTCATACCCGCCAGTTTAGCGAGTTTTGCCCATTCTTCAGGATCAAAACTCTTTGGATCAAAATACCTGGGAAGCTCATTAAAATACCGGTCCTGGTATTCCCGGGAGCTCGCGGCGACATTATGGCTTATGATTGCTCCTATCTGAACATCCACGCTCCAATGGATAAACATGCCAAACCCGAGAGATTGAAACCACTCTTCCCGTTCAGGTTTGTTTTTGTCAATGGTTATTGTTTGTGCTTCGGCGACAGATAAGAAACCAAAGGCAATAAAAACCAGGATCAATTTTTTCATGGTAATTGTTTTATAAATGATTTGCGGACAACATAAATGCTATAAGCTGGGAACCGTTTTTCTATTCAAAACACGTTAGAATCCTTGATTTTGTTTAATAACCCCATTATTAATATTAATTTCTTTCTGTGGTATTGGCAATAGCAAATCTTTTGGCAAATCCATTGTAACCGACTTTGGTTCACGTGGTTTCCCCGACAGATCGCTATTCGTAGTGTTCAGGTAGTTGGGACCTGCGATTTTTCCGGCATTTTCAATAATTGTTTTGATGTCGTAACCATGGGTGCCATGCCAGCGTTTCAAATCATAAAAACGTTCCCCTTCACCTCCAAGCTCGACCCTTCGCTCATGACGGATAATATCTCTTAACTCAGACTGGCTACCGGTGGTTATCTCAACAGGCACACCATCAATTACATCGTCTTCGTGGCTCCTTGCTGCTGGTGTGTTCCGTGCCCTCGCTCTTACCAATTCCAGCCAGGAGAGGGCATCTGCGGTTTGACCGATTTCATTGGCTGCTTCGGCTCCCAATAATAGTATATCCGCATACCTGATCAACTTAAAGCCAAGAAATGATTTAAGGGTAGGGTAATACTTCTCGGGTGTAGTCTTCCTGAAATAGTAACCACTTTCACTGGCGATAAAGCAAATTTCTCTTAAATCATCGCCTTCAGTTAAGCCGGCGGTGGAATCACCGGGGAACCATACAGACCAATGCAACCGGGGATCCCCTGTTTCAAAACTGTTGACGAAATCCTGACTGGGTGTATTATGCCCCCATCCCCTGTAGGAATCTGTGCCAACAAATTCCCTGGTGCCTTCCTTGTAAATGTATAAGGGCCTCATCCAGCTAGCCCACCAATGATGCTGAAGGTAACTTTCATCCGGTTCCGGGTAACCGATTTCAAAAATTGATTCCTCCCCAAATTGAGAGTCATACTGCCATAACTGATCATAAGTTGGGAACAGATTGTATTCACCCGATTCGATCAGTACTTTGGCCGTGTTATACGCGCTTGTGAAATGATCCATAGCATTTTCCGGATTTTCTGCAGCGTAGTGCATGTAAGCCTTGGTTAGGAAAGCCCGCGCTGCCCCCAGGGTTATCTGGCCTAACTCGTTATTGGGCAATTCAGTTCTTTTTTTAAGTGTGCCGGAAGAGATAGCTTCATCCAGATCCCTGAAAATCTGCTCGTATACTTCTTCTGATGAATTCCGGGGTTTCTTCACAATACTTGAGTTTAAAATAATTACCAGATCTCCGTAAGCCCTGGTTAAATATAGGTAATTGATAGCCCTTAACGCTTTCGCCTGCGCTACCAGGTTATTGATTCTTTCAATACTTTCCTCGCCCGGGTTTTCTTCGATTGCAAACTGGGCATTGTTAATGATTAAATTGCAATACCGTATAGACAGGTATAGCGACCTGTACATTGCTTCTACATACATGTTTTCCGCGAAAATATCATTTTCGTTCACGTCGAATGCAAACCAATCATCGACAACTCCTATACCCGACCATGCATCATCGCTCCTGATACTTCCCAAGGTAAGATAGGCCTCCGGAAAATGTCTCGTATTATCGAAATATTCACATAACGACATTATGGCTGTATTCAGGAGATGTTCATG
>CAYOVC010000267.1:0-4433 GCA_964407305.1 uncultured Bacteroidaceae bacterium
GTTTTGCGACCAGGAGGAGAAACCTTATCTGAAGGATATCCAGAAACTGATCGGTGAGCAGATCAGCGTTGTAGAGGAACACCCGTTTCTTGATTTCGGTGTTGATGAACCTGTACGGGAAACTGGCGAAAGCCGGCAATCACCATCGCCCCGACGGAATGTTGGCAGCAGCTATAACAGGGAAGAAAACAGTGGATACAAACGTAAGAAAAGATACCGTAGTTACAACAGCAACAACAGATAATACATGCTTTCCGGGGAAAATCCCGGGACGATGATTTACATGTTGTAACAAGGACCAGGCAAATCTTGGAAAATGTAATTGATTGAAGGGGGATGTCTTTACCAGGCATCCCCCTTGCAGTTTACTTGTTTTGAAAATCTTCCCTGTACCAGTTGATATTCCTGGAGATGATCATGATTGTGGCGAGGATCAGAAACATCCCGATACTGCCCATCAGCAGGGAGTATTGCTGAAGCTGCAGGGTGGTGAATAGAAATCCGTAAAGTACCAGCAGCAACATCCCGGATATGAGTCCGACCTTTGTTGATCCTGCACTGCTTTTCATATAAAATCCAACCAGCAGGGTAGTAGCTACAGTTGAAACCGCATAGGCGATGTTGAATCCCAGGTGTTCAGCAAGGGAAATGAGCAGTGTGTAAAAGATGATCAGCGCAAAGCCCACCAGCAGGTATTGTATGGGGTGAATGCGTGATTTCAGGATCACTTCGGTAAGGAAGAATACAAGGAAGGAAAGCGCAATGAACATGAACGCGTATTTAACAGAACGTTCAGATTTCTGGTAATGATCAACCGGGATGAGAAAATTCACTCCAAATTCGGAGTCTGCTACATGAAAGCTTTGGTCGTACCAGTTTTGTGGATAATCGCGGTTCAGGTAGTTGATCTCCCACGTCGCGCTGAATCCTTTTTCGGAAATCTCTTTACTTTCCGGGAGGAAGCTACCCGTAAATGAGGGATCGGGCCATGTTGACACAATGGTTGTTTCGGTTATTTTTCCCACCGGAATAAAAGCTAGATCGGAACTGCCCTTCAGGTCAAGCATAATATTGAATGACAGCGTCTTATTTTCCATTTTTAGCAATTCAATGTTCACGGGTACCTGGATGCCTTTTTCTGAGATATCCCGGTTGAGCAGTCCGGGTTCGATCTGAAATAATTCCCCGTTTAGCAGAACCGAGGTCTTGTTGCCAATCCCGCGAAGATCACTGAGCCCGATCCCCAGGTATGCCTTCTCCTTTTCGATGCCGGTTTTGAATATTCTTTCAAGCTTTTGATCGTTCAGGTTGAAATATCCGGTGATATTTATGCTTGAAGCGTATACAACAGAAGAGTAGATCCCTCTTTTCTTTACAAGAGGATCGGCACTGCCTATAATATCAAGTTTTTCCGGCATCAGGTGAAACGTGCTCTGGGTGATAATCTCTCTGTTGTTCTCCATTATACTCGTTTCTGTTGGAATGCTGATGAACGGACCGGCGATGGTTTGCGCCCGGCTCCAGCTATTACTGATCTCTGCAATCACACTCTTGTTGCGTTCTTCACGTTCTGTGATTAATTGCCTGATCATTGCTGCAGGAATGAGCAGGAGCAGGGAGAGTGTACCGATTACAATGAATTTGAAGCTCGTTGAGCTAAAAAAATTTTCAATGGTTGTTTTCATGATGTCGATAATTAAAGTACTTTGAAATACAAAGTAGATGATTAAAAAAATTATTTTATAAGGGATTCAAATGCTGTAAGATGTTCTTCAAATGCTTTCCGGCCTTTAGCCGTTATCCGGTATGATGTTTTTGGTTTGCGTGCTACGAACTGTTTTTTCACCTCCAGGTATTCGTTGGTTTCGAGCGACCGGATATGACTGGCGAGGTTACCGTCAGTGACTTCCAACAACTCCTTCAATGTGTTGAAATCCACCCACTCGTTTACTGAGAGTAAAGCCATTATACCCAGCCGTACCCTCGATTCAAAATCCTTATTCAGCCGTTTGATCGGATTATGCATGTGTAACACTTTTTCTGTCATACTTATAATAAAGTGTAACGCCGTATATGATATGGTATATACCAAAACCGGTTCCCCAGAACCACAGACCATGTTCCTGCCATAAGGTTGCTGCGATCCCGGTAATAATCTCAGCGATTCCGAGCCATTGAACCTCCCGGGTTGTATATTTTCCTGCATTGACCAGGGCCAACCCATAGAAGATCAAAGTAAGGGGTGCGATCAGGTTCACATGGTTCTGCACGAGCAGAATAATGCAGAGGATTCCGCCTGTGACCAAAGGTATGGCAAGGTGGTAGAGCATACGCCTGGTTACGGTCGACCATATCTTATCACCGGATTTTTTCGCCTTCCGCCAGGATAAGAATACTGCGCCGGTTAGTGCAAACAACAACACAAAAATTGCGTCCAGGAGCAGGAACATACGTGGGGATATCACTGCCTCCCGTGGGATCGCAATGAAAGTTTCGGTGATTGTAGGATTGCCGCCTTTGAGATGGAGGAACGCCGCTACTGTTCCAATGATGGCCATTACTCCTGCTACGATCCCGGCCCAGCCACTGAGCGAAAGAAATTTTGTTGATCGTTCCATGATCTGCCTTATCTGGCTCAGATCCTGTAAATGCTTTTCGGAAGTTTTCATATTTAAAGTACTTTGTGCTGCAAAGTTAAAATTTTTTTATTACACTGCAATTGACCAATAGTAATTTAACAATATATAAGAATCTGTGACAATTTTTCACATTCAATTTATGTAATTTGGTTGGTCTAAACCCCAGCTTATGAAACCCCATCAAATCCGGTCCCGACAAAGGCGAAATTTTCTGTTTTCTGTTGGGATCTTATTGCCGGTCATCCTGGCAACATCAATCCATGCACAGCATACAGTATATGGTACCGTTACTGATCGCTCATCGGGCGAATTGCTTGTTGGCGCCACAGTGTTTGATACGGTCTCAAAAAAAGGAACGGTGACCAACGAATATGGGTTTTACAGCCTTAGCACAGGTTCGGTCCAGCCCGTATTACATTGCTCTTTTGTGGGTTATCAACCAGGACAGGTAGCATTCTTGCAGATTCCCGATTCGACCATTAACTTCAGCCTGTTTCCATCCCTGGAACTGGATGAGGTGACCATCTCAGCTTACGATGCATCCAACCGGTTGACGGGACCCCAAATGAGCTTTCACAATATCAACAGGATCAAAATAAAGCAACTGCCGGCCCTGTTTGGTGAGGTGGACCTGGTGAAGGCCCTTCAGTATCTGCCCGGGGTGAGTTCAGGAATGGAAGGCACCAGCGGTATATACGTAAGGGGAGGTGGGTCCGATCAAAACCTGATATTGCTTGATGACGTGCCGGTTTATAACGTGAACCACCTGTTTGGCTTCTTTTCTGTCTTCAACGGTGAAGCAGTGAACAGTGCAACGATCTATAAGGGCGGTTATCCTGCAAGGTACAGTGGTCGTCTGTCTTCCGTAATCGACATACGTATGAAGGAGGGGAACAACCAGGAGTTTCACGGTGCGGCATCCATTGGACTGATCAGTTCTGATTTTACCCTGGAGGGTCCGATTATCAAAGACCGGACCTCTTTTCTTATCTCAGCCCGCAGGACCTATCTCGACATTCTTTCATACCCTGTTCAGTACCTGATCTACCGGAATGAAACCAGTAAAAGTTATTTCGGCTATTTTTTCCAGGATATGAATGCCAAGATCAATCACAAGTTTTCCGACCGAAGCAGAATCTACCTGAGTACCTATGCCGGAAAGGACGAGTTCTACATCAGTGATTACGGCACAATAAATTACGGCAGCACAAGTGAGTCTGAAACATTCAAAATGCGATCCGGGTTTAACTGGGGGAATTTTACCTCGGCACTGCGTTGGAATTACATTTGGGGAAACCAGTTTTTTTCGAATCTGACGTTTTCTTACAGCAATTACAGGTTTACCAATTTTGAGGAACAACATATGGATTATTTTATTATGCCGGATGAAGATGGACAACCAACCAGGTTAGAAGAAGATTACCTATGGACCCAGCTTTATTACTCGGGGGTCAAGGATCTTTCCTTGCGGTCTGACTTCTCATGGAAGCCCTCTGCAACACATTCTTTGAGGTTCGGAATCAAGGCTTCCAGGTATCTTTTTGAACCGGGGATACAGGTATCCAAAGGTGAATCTGATCATTATGATGTATTCTTTGATCCGAAGGGTAGCGATACTGTGCGGGCCTTGGGCATTACCGGGTATATCGAGGATGAATTCAAATGGGGAAAAAGACTGCAGGCAAATGTCGGCCTCAGTTCCACTGCATTTAATGTGGAGGGAAAAACCTATGTTTCACTGGAGCCGAGGCTGGCAGCCAGTTTCAAGTTAAGGGATGACCTGGTTCTGAAAGC
>CAYOVC010000268.1:0-4423 GCA_964407305.1 uncultured Bacteroidaceae bacterium
TTTAACCCTGTTTCAGAAGAAAATCGTTTATATTGATGTGGTACATTGAGAATAGTATCATACTTTGTTGAAATTTCAATATCACCTTCAATTTTCGATTCAAATAATGATCCCTGAGCTTTTGTATTAGAATATTTTGTTGTCTCTGATATACCCAGAATTCTACTTTTCAGATTTTGAAAGTTCAGTTCATTAAAAATCTTCAGTAAAGGTTCTTTTTGCAATGGCTTCCTTTTTGCAAGCTCAAAATCATAATGAATGGGAACATCTGTTATTATGCGGGCCAATACTTTCGACAACCTCACCTGTTCACCGGATTTTTCAATGTTTTCTTTTTGTTTTCCTTTTAGCGCTTCAATGTTCTCATAAACGCCTTCTACTGAACCATAACTTTCGATCAGTTTTTTTGCAGTTTTTTCTCCTATTCCCGGGGCCCCTGGAATATTGTCTGAAGCATCGCCCCAGAGGGCCAGTATATCCACCACTTGTTCAGGCTGATTTACCATGAATTTTTTTCTGATCTCATTCAAACCAAGGATTTCTGACGGATTACCAGAACGACTTGGTTTATAGATATATATATTTTCTGTCACAAGTTGTGCGAAATCTTTATCAGGAGTCACCATATACACCTCAAAACCCTCTTTTTCAGCACCTTTAGCAATGGTTCCTATGATATCATCTGCTTCATATCCCTGTTTTTCAATAACCGGTATCTTATATGCCTCCAGCAGCTCTTTAACCCAGGGTATTGACTCCCTGATCTCTTCCGGGGTGGCATCCCTGGTTGCTTTATAGGGTTGATACATTTCGTGCCTGAAAGTTGGACCGTCCGCATCAAAAGCCGCGATCATATGTGTTGGCTCCTCTTTTCTAAACAACTCATCCAGGGTCAGTGTAAAACCAAAAACTGTTGATGTGTTCATTCCCTTTGAGTTCTTCATCGGGTTTTTTATAAACGCATAGTACGATCTGAAAATCAAGGCGTAACTGTCGAGCAGGAATAGTTTTTTTGAATCACTCATTGAATTATATCATTATCTGAAGAGTACCACTCTGCATAAGATGTTGCTGTTTCATGGAGTTTTAGAGAGTGAAGGGATATGTTCCCGGGTAGTTCAGGAATAATTTTTTCAGCGATATATGCGACCAGGTTTTCACATGTGGGCTGAAAATCAAATACAAAAACCTTTTCATACATCTTTTTCACACTGTTCAGACTCTCTCCTTCGGCATTTTTATATACTAACAGGCTGTGGTCGAGGATATCTACAACGTCTCTTTTAACAATTGATTTTAAATCCTTAAAATCCATTACCATTCCGAATTTTGGACTATTTTCATCCTGAATAGGTGAACCTAAGAGTGTTACAAAGAGTTTATAGCTATGTCCATGAATATTCTTACAGGCCCCGTCATAATTCCACAATGCATGGGCCATTTCAAAAGTAAATTCCCTGGTAATCCTGATCTTTTTCATTGATGTTATATTCAATCCAGGCACGCACACGTGCCCACACATTCAACAAGTTTCTTCAGATTTTTATTTTTGATTGAGTAGAATCGTTTTTTTCCTTCGCGCCTGGAATTCAGAATTCCTTTATCCTTTAAAATTCCGAGGTGGTGCGAAGCTGTAGATTGCTCAATTTTTAAGAGTTGGTGAATTTGTGTTACAGTAAATTCCTCTCCCTCAGACAAGTGTCCAAGTATTGAAAGTCTCATTGGATTTGCAATGGCTTTCATCATATTGGCCGCAATTTCTACACGACCGGGATCTATTTCTGCAAAACTTGTCATCTTTTTATTTTATAAGCGCTATGTAAATTCCACATATGCAAATATATCAATATTTATAGGTTTGTTTGTAATCTGTATTGTGCTTTTACAATTATTCCAGCAATATACCTGCTAAGCCGGTGATTTATTATAAATTTGTCAGCGAAAGAAATTTTTAATGTTAAAATTAACTGATATACGTCAACCGGTTGCTGAAGAGATGCAGCTTTTTCAGAAGATTTTCAAAAAGGCTATTCACAGCGATGTCCGGCTTTTAAATCTTATATCGGCTTACATTCTTCGGAAAAAAGGAAAACAGATACGTCCTCTTTTCGTTTTTCTTACTGCAAAAATGGCAGGAAATATTTCAGAGTCCACATATACTGCTGCATCATTAATCGAATTGATGCATACTGCAACACTTATTCATGATGATGTGGTTGATGAATCTTATGAACGGCGCGGTCTGTTTTCCATCAATGCGATCTGGAGATCAAAATTATCCGTTTTAATGGGCGACTATTTTCTTGCCAGGGGGTTGTTGTTAGCCACCTCTAAAAATGACCATGCCCTATTGAACATCGTTTCAGATACAGTAAAAGAGATGAGTGAAGGAGAGTTGCTGCAACTGCAGAAGTCACGTCAATTAAATGTTGATACGCAATCATATTACGAAGTGATCAGAAAAAAAACAGCTACCCTTATTGCATCCTGTACAGCAAGCGGTGCTAAATCTGCAGGAGCTCAACAGGGAGAGGTTGACAAGTTATATGCCATGGGTATTGATATTGGTATGGCCTTTCAGATCAAAGATGATCTATTTGATTACCAGCCACAGGGTATTATTGGAAAGCCTGCCGGAAACGATTTGAAAGAGAAAAAATTTACTTTACCGCTGATTCATGCGCTTGAACAAAGTTCTTTTTCTGAAAAACGCACAATTCTTAAGCTGATTCGAGGCGGCAACATGAGTTCTAAAAATTTATCCTATGTTATTGATTTTGTTAAGGATAAAAACGGACTTATGTTTGCAGAGCAGAAGATGCTTGAATTCCGGAACAAAGCAGAGGGGGTTCTAAAAGGTTATCCTGAATCAGATGCGCGAAAGTCTTTAATGGACCTTGTTGCGTTTACCGTTGAGCGCACCAGGTAGGTATTATCGTGGGGTACGCTCTCTCCTTTTATCCAGGGGTATTTTACGCGTCGTCTCTCTGTCTGTTCGTTTCAAAAAATGCAATCAGCGCTTTTGCTTTTGCCCTGTCAAGTACCCGGGCTAGTTCCTCTTCTGTTGCCTTCCGGATTTCATCCATTGACCGGTAGGTTTTGAATAACTTTTGAATTGAACCCTCTCCTATTCCCGGAATACCATCAAATGCTGACCGGATCATTTCTTTTGATCTTTTTAATCTGTGAAATTCAATCCCAAACCTGTGTGCTTCATTTCTTAGCTTTTGGATCAGTCTCAATGATTCAGAACTTTTATCAATATACAGGGGCACCGGATCTTCTGGAAAATAGATCTCTTCAAGCTTCTTCGCAATACCAATGATCGCTATACGATTCCTTAGTTGAAGCCGATCCAGACTTTTTGTGGCTGCACTTAGCTGGCCCTTTCCACCATCAACAATAATCAGTTGAGGAATTTCTGCATTCTCTTGAAGTAACCGTTTATATCTCCTGTAGATGACCTCCTCCATCGAGGCATAATCGTTTGATCCTGAGACACTTTTGATATTATAGTGCCTGTAATCCTTTTTTGATGGCACTGCATTTTTAAAAACCACGCAAGCTGCTACCGGGATCGATCCCTGGATATTACTATTATCAATACATTCAATGTGTTTAGGTGGTACTGTCAACCTCAGATCTTTTTGAAGCGTTTCAATTATTCGCTGTGCCGGTTTGGTTCTTGTGTTTTGGTACGACTGTTTCTGTTTCTCCAATTGATATAGTTTTGCATTTCGTTCCGATAGTTCCAGTAGTTTTTTTCTGTCACCTCTTTTTGGAACAGTTATTTTATACCATGGCAATTCCTCTGACATATCCACTGGCAAAATGATCTCATGTGCATCACTTCTGACCTTTAACCGTATATCGGTGATCGCAAAGGCCAGAATTTCCCTGGTTGATTCATTAAGCCGCTTTCGTATTTCTACCGTATGTGACTGTATTACAGAGCCTTTCGTAATTTTTAGGTAGTTTACAATCGCATATTTATCCCCATTCACGATACTGAATACATCTACGTTATTAATAGAGGGGGTTACAATCGTGGATTTTGTTTGAAATCTTTGAAGTGCTTCAGCTTTACTTTTCAATTTTTCAGCTTCCTCAAACCTGTATTCCGCTGCATAAATTTTCATCTGTTTTTTTATAAAGCAGATCACATCGTGTAAATTACCTTTCAGTATTTGCTGAATTTGTTCGATTGATTCGCCGTAAGAGGATTTATCCTGCAAGCCTTCGCAGGGACCTTTGCAATTATCAATATGGTATTCGAGACATACCCTGAATTTTCCAGCAGTGATGTTCTCATCTGACAAATTGTATGTACAGGTTCGGAGCTGGTATAATTGTCGAATAAGGTCAATCAAACTTCGGGCTGTAGATGCTGACGTATAGGGTCCAAAGTATTTCGAACCATCCT
>CAYOVC010000269.1:0-4412 GCA_964407305.1 uncultured Bacteroidaceae bacterium
TCGACTCCTGAGAGCCGGGCGCTTCCGGCGTTGATCCCGGAGAAGATCTCTTCGGTGACGCGTTTGGTGACCAGCATATTGCGGATGTGGATGGTATAGGCGGTGATGTCGTAGTACCAGCGTTTGCAGGTCGACCAGCCGCGAAGACCGGCATCGAGGTTCCAGCCGGTTTCAGGTTTCAGATCGGAATTGACCAGTCCCCCGGGTAGCAGGGACTCCTCGAGCGATGGTGCAGAAAAGCCATGTCCGGCAGAGGCGTGGATGAAATGGTCCCGCGTGAGGTTATAGTTCAGTCCGAGCCTGGGGGATAGCACCGGGTTGTAGCTGTAACTGCCCGACTGATCGGTGTTATCGATCTGGTAAAGGGTGCTCACGCTGTATTCCAGCAGGTTGAAATTGAGTCCGGCTTCGATGTTGACTTTTGCAACGGGGCTCCAACTTGCATGGGTAAACAGGTTTCCGTAGCGTCGCGTCTCGCTGTTGTGAAGTTGCAGGTCGCCCTCTTCACCTGAGAGGGTCTCGATGATCTTCCAGTTGAACGCTTCATGGAAAAGCTCGAAGCCGGTCTGCAGGCGGAGGTCGTTTTTCTCGTACCGGATGAAGTTTCTCAGCCCGCCCATGACCGAGCCTTCATCCAGTATATTAAAGGGCCGCGATTCGTAGGGGTCCGACCAGGCGGAGAAGACAACCAGTTTGTTGTGCCAGTGGTTGTTGAAGCTATGTTGCCAGGTGGCGCCTCCGGTGATTTTCGTATAGGCTTTGAAGCCTTCGATCGCCAGCCAGTTGGCGGCTGCGCTTTCCGGGTTTTCGAGGAAATCGGTTTCGTTCAGTGAGCTGGGAATCAGGGCGTCGAGACCGGTGGCAAGCAGGTGGAAGGTGATGCGGTTGTTGTGCGATCCGGTGGTGCCGTGCAGGAAGAGGTGATTGCGGGTGTAGCGGTTGTTTTCGCGGTAGCCGTCGGAGGAGGAGCGTGTGTATCCGGCGGTGACAGAGGTATGGTCTTGCTTCCAGCCCAGGCGGACCGCATGTTTCCATGTGTTGAACGAGCCGGCTGAGGAGGAGAGATTCATGGAGAATCCGGTTTGTGTGGGATACCCTGCCCGCAGCTTCACCACCCCGCCGAGTCCGGATCCATACATCGCCGATGCCGGTCCCTTGAGAATTTCCATGCGGGATAAACCGGCAAGGTCCATATCCTCGATGGATGAGATCCCGTCGCCGTTGGTGAGGGGGATCTCTTCGATATAGGCCCTGATGCGATTGGTGGAGTAGGGTGTACGTGAGCCGATACCGCGGATGGTGAGGCGGTTGGTGGTGTGGGTGCCGGACGACATGAAGACACCCGGGGCGGTGTTGAGCTGGTCGGCAAGATTGATGGTGTGGACCGCCTCCGTGGCGTCGGTTGGCAGGATCGAAAGGCTGCCGGTGGTTTCGCTGAGCCGCTGTTCGAAGGGGGTGACAGCGATGGTGACATCATCGAGGTTGATGGTATCGGGCTGGGCCGTCAGAATTTTCGAGAGTATAAGGATTGGAATGGCTATGAGAAAATATTTGAGCATTGGATTGAAATTTGAAAAAAGATGCAGGATCCCGGTACGCTGCTTAGTAACCGGAATCCTGAATTTGAAGGTTCTCAATGGTTGTTTTCTGTTTAATACTTAAAAATTTTGCGCGCTCCTGCTTAGGTGCGGGACAAGTCTTGCACCCGAACTTTATGATCCAGCCAATCCAACTTTATGATCCAGCCACTCCAACTCTATGACCCCACTCCAACTCTATGGCCCCACTAATTATTCACCCACCAATTTATAAATTTCCTTTCCAGCCAATAAAAAAGCCCCTGTGGCATAGACGTGCCATTGGTGTTTGTAAAATGGGTAGGGATCGCCAGCTACCTGTTGGACATATCCCAAACGACCTTCATGGTTTACATTATTACAGAGTGCAGTCCATGCCTTTTTTACCTGGTGGGTGTACTTTTCATCAATAAAACCATGATTGATTCCCCATGCCAGTGCAAAGGTGTAAAATGAACTGCCACTTGATTCTCCCTGATCAAGATATTCAGGATCGTGCAGACTGACCCGCCACAATCCATCTTCATCCTGTATCTGAAGCAGCTTATGTGCCATCTCCTGGTATTGCTGAACAAACCTGTCCCTGTTTTCATACTCTTCTGGCAGGAGTGTTAAAACCCGGGCCAGACCAGCTATTACCCATCCGTTCCCTCTTGACCAAAAAATCTTTGTGCCATTTTCCGAACGCCTGTCAAAAAAGCGGTCGTCACGATAATAGAGCGAGTCTTCCTGAGAATAGAGGTAATCTGATGTTTTCCACCATTGTGTGTCCATATATTTTAGATATTTTTCCTCGCCGGTCACATCCCACATCTGAACAAACGAAGGCGGTGCCATATAGAGTGCATCGCACCAGGTCCACCACTCAAATTTATACGGGTTGTTCGTAAACCTGACATCGGTTGCATTTTTATATTGCCTGGCCAGGTGAATATCGAGTGCCCATTTTGACTTCTCGATCATCCGTGAATCTTTTTCAAGGCTGTATAGCCATGCCCAGTTATCGATGATTGTGAGCCTGTCGGCATGAAATATATCATCTTCCGGTGTCCAGTCAGCCGCCTGTCCCACATTGATCATCTCATTTTTGTACCGCTCATCGCCAGTTAGTTCGTACAATGCTCTAACACCAGTCCAGAGCGCCCCATAATGCCAATCGATCTCGCTTTTTTTATAAAAGGGATTGGCCAATTGCCAATCGACTGCCATTCTCATAATATCAGTGATCCCTTCCTGGCTCAGGGGATTATTAATTTCCGGATTTAGCAGATTCATTTTGATGGAAGAATGGAAACGATCCCTGAAAGAGCCATTCATATCGTTTTTCAATTTATTGGCATAAGCAAAGTAGTGATATTTGGTGTTTTGCATCCACAGTACCTGAACGGGATTGTTCTCTCCCGCACCCCTTACGGCAAACGGTCTGATGTTGTCTTTCAACGAACCTTCCGTAATTTTTTCTATTTTCCATGTTTTTCCACCATTGGTTGTTGTCCATTTTTCAATCTCAAAAACAGTATCGCGGTTGACTGAAAGGTAGAGTGTATTCGGAGATTCATGATCAATATTCAACCCGCCTGAATAATTGGGTTCTGGTTCAGTAAGTCCAGCCATTGTTTCCGGGAACCATCCGCCAGCATTCACCAGATCATAGTTGTTCCATTTCTTGCCATCCCACCGGGCATAGCAATAAATATGATTTTCGTCATCCGGAAATTTGGCATATGCAATTACCGGATAGCCATTTTCATCCTGCGCGATATCCCAGTTCCATGCTTTGGCTCCACCCTCTTTTGCATCGTAAACTGTCTGGGCCTCGAAGGGCAGGACAGGATCTCCATCAATGTCTTTAATCTTTGTTCCATCTGCTTTGTAGAATGCCCCACCTTTGTAATACATATAGTAAATGTTGTTTTCCTTCTCGTTACGGGGATGGCCATCGGTTACTGTGATATGAATTTTGCTGACGCCATCGGAATAGAATTTTGTGTAGGGTCTCCGGAATCCATAGGTACGTTCGGGCATAAAGAAAATTTTCCCGGTTGCCCATGAGTCTCCATTATCATCGGAATAGGAATAACTCGGCTTCCCATCAATTCCCCGCCAAAAAAGATACATTCTGTCGTTTTCGGCCGAAAGAGTGATCGGATTCGTGTAGGTATGATTCATGCTACCCAAATGTGAAAACTGCGTATCGTTAAGGGAAAGCTTTTTTACCTCTCCCCAGCTCTCAATGCTTTCCGGTTCAGTAGCTTTCACGAGAAAAAGGGGCTGAACGCCAATCATATGAGCATTAAAAAAGATCAGGAGTTTTCCTTCTTTATCGATCATAACCGAAGGATTGTTGTGGTCGTCGATTTCAAAATTATCGTATAGAACCTTCGAATGGATCTCCTCTGTCTCATGATCGTAGAAGGCTACATGTATATCGCCATAGTTATCGACCCAACCTGTATATGTCCTCTTGTATTTTCCCTCATAATAAACTGCCCGCGGGTCTGAGAACCAACACCAGGCGCCGTTAAACGTAACCGACCTGAAACTTTCCGAAGTAACGGGATCAGTTTTTACAAATTTATGTTTCACGGACTTTTGTGAAGTTGCACTTGTGGTTGCCAGGACCAACATGAGAAATAATACACATACTTTTGTCATTCGTAATTTTATTTTAGTTTATAATCAGCTCATTAAGTGGACGTTTGGGCACGTGGTGCACCTGGTCTTCGCTGCGCCAGTATTTGATATCTCCGTTTTCCATCTCTTCGATCACCACCTCTTCAGCCGGTTTGCCGAGGGCAATTACCTGGATGATCGCCAGGTGTTCGGGTAGCTGGA
>CAYOVC010000270.1:0-4391 GCA_964407305.1 uncultured Bacteroidaceae bacterium
AGCGGAATGCCATACGAGGATTTTGTAATTCTCAATATTCTTAAGCCGGCTGGTATTCATGATATGCATATTGGTAAAAGTTTTTATCACGAAAGATATCCCAACGAGGTTACCTATTATCATGAGGGAGCAGTAATAAAAACGCAGGCTTTTGACGGTTCAGGAGCGATCGTACCTTTATATTATGGAGGAAATAACATTGAATTGCTTGGTCCTGCCGGCGGATGGATTGCATCGGCACCGGAGCTGGCTAAGCTTCTGACCGTACTTGACGGATTTGATGTTCAGCAGGATATTCTTAGCAGGGAGACCGTGGGACTTATGGTAGATCCGGACTTTGCCGGGTATGGACTTCTTGGCTGGAGAGGAATCGACCAGTCGGGTACCTGGTGGAGAACAGGGTATCTCAATGGCTCAACTGCGATGATGGTTCGTCAGCAAAACGGGCTGAACTGGGTTATTCTTATGAATACATCCACGCACAGACAATCCAGGATCCAGCGCTATACCTCGTCCATGATGTTTGGTGCTATCCGGGAAGTTACATTGTGGCCCTATCTGAATTTATTCCTGGTCGACCAGGAATTCCAAAATCCTCTGGCTAGTATTAATTCTTCGAATCAACTGCTATAACAAAAGTATTGCTGTTGTTCCATTCCTGTTAACTTTGTAGGGCACTTTACATCTGCAAATGGAATGTGTCGCTTTTTATCACGCCAAAGGGGAAGCAATATATAGTGCAAGCCCGATCTGTTTATATCAGCATCAGTGTATGAATCCAGATGATATTTTAAAACATTTTTCCGGAAGTGTTGTTATATAAACGAAAAATTGATTATTTTTTACAAAAACCAAAATGCATAATCGGACATGGCGCACTTTGACATTATTATGCCCAAAATGGGTGAGAGCATCGAAGAAGCTACAATTACCAAATGGTTTGTTAAGGAGGGAGACAAAGTTGTAGAGGATGACGTGCTTCTGGAAATTGCTACCGACAAGGTAGACTCTGAGATACCTTCACCTGTTGAAGGTGTCATAAAAAAAATACTATTTGAACAGGATGAAACCGTGTCTGTAGGTACAGTTATTGCTGTCATAGATATGGAAGCTGGTTCCGCCGATCAGGAACCAGATGATAAGCAGGCAGATACCACTGCGGATAAAAGTTCCGGACAAGATGAACAGGAATCTGCAGATGCATCTTCCGGGCAGGACCAGGTTAAATCCGAAAGTGAGACATCCAAAGGATCAAAGGAGGCATCAACAAAAACCGAACAGGACTCCGAAAAAAAGATTCCTGGTAAATCTGAATCGGGCCGATTCTACTCTCCACTGGTTAAAAAAATTGCCAGCGAAGAGAATATTTCTCAAGAGGAGCTTGAATCGATTTCAGGCAGTGGATTGAACGGAAGGGTGCAGAAAAAAGATATACTCGACTACATCGAATCACGATCGAAAGATACGCCTGTCAAAGACGCAGAGCAAGAGAAGCCCTCAGATCCTGCTCCAGCCAAAGCGGCGGTCAAAATATCTTCTTCTGCTGAGGATGAAGTAATTGAGATGAGTAGAATGCGAAAACTGATTGCAGCTCATATGCTCAACTCAAAGCAAACTTCGGCTCACGTAACCAATATGTTGGAGATTGATGTAACCAATGTGGTTCACTGGAGAAACAGGGTGAAGCATGAATTTGAGAAGAAGCAGGGACAAAAACTTACCTACCTGCCGATGTTTATGGAGGCAACAGTCGGGGCCCTGCGCGATCACCCAATGATCAATTCCAGTGTCGACGGAGATAAGATTATTGTCAGAAAGAATATCAACCTTGGTATTGCTGTAGCACTTGAGGATAATAACCTGATCGTCCCGAATATAAAGAATGCTGACCAGTTGAACCTGGCTGGGTTAACAATGAACCTCAACAAGATTGCAAACGATGCGAGGAGCAATAAACTTGGGCCTGACGATATTTCAGGGGGTACATTTACGATCACCAATTTCGGTACTTTTAAAAATGATATCGGAACACCCATTATTAACCAGCCTGAAGTTGCTATACTGGCTGTTGGAGCCATAAAAAAGAAACCTGCCGTGCTGGAAACTCCCGAAGGCGACGTAATTGCTATCCGTCACAAGATGTGGCTCTCCCTTACATATGACCACCGTATTATTGACGGGTCACTGGGAGGCATGTTTTTACGTACACTCGGTGATCACATTGAGTCCTTCGACGTGAACCGTGCTATTTAATTAACTTTTTACAATTTATTAAAGATGTCCAAGGAAAAGAAATTTCATATTAAGAGAACAGAAAAGGAGACACTGGCAAAATGGTTTAGACTTATGGTTGTTGGCAGGGCGCTGGACGACAGGGCTCCTAATTACCTGAAACAGGCCATCGGATGGTCATACCATGCACCTTATGCAGGCCATGACGGCATTCAGCTGGCCATTGGTCAGGTTTTTAACCGGGAAACGGACCATCTTTTTCCATACTACCGCGATATGCTTACAGCAATTTCTGCCGGATTAACTGCCGAGGAGATTATCCTGAACGGTATTTCAAAAGCTACAGACGTCGCCGGCGGAGGTAGACACATGTCCAATCACTTTGCAAAACCTGAATGGAACATTCATAACTCCTCATCCTGTACAGGCAACCATGCGCAACAGGCAACAGGCGCAGGAAGAGCAATTAAAAATTATAAGGTCCCTGGTGTTGTATTCAGCAGTAAAGGAGAATCATCAGTTTCTGAAGGATATGTTTATGAGGCAATTAATGGAGCATCTAATGAGAAACTTCCTGTTATTTTCGTCTTCCAGGACAACGGCTATGGCATTTCGGTACCAAAAAAGGATCAGACCGCGAACAGAAAGGTAGCCGATAATTTCTCCGGGTTCAAAAACCTGAAAATATTTCATTGTAACGGAAAAGATGTTTTCGATTCGATGAATACCATGTTTGAGGCCAGGGAATTTGTTGAACAACATGAACATCCGGTTATCGTTCAGGCCAATTGTGTCCGGATACATTCTCATTCAAACTCCGATCGTCATGACCTGTATCGTAACGATTATGAGTTGAACTATGTCAGTGAATATGACCCTCTTGCTAAATACAGAAGACTGTTGCTCAGGTATGAAAGATTTACAGAAGAGGAGCTGGTACAAATCGAGGAAGAGGCCAAAGAAATTGTAAAGCAGGCCCACAAGGCGGGTATGGCTGCACCCGATCCTGACCCGTCGTCAATTTATGACTTTGTTATTCCCGAACCATATGTTTCATCAAAATATCCCGACGGACTGCACAGCTATGACGGGGAGAAAAAGAAACTGATTGAAGGGATCAATGAAACATTGAAAGCCGAATTCCGGCATAATCCTGACACATTTATTTGGGGACAGGATATTGCCAATAAGGATAAAGGGGGCATTTTTAATGTGACCAAAGGAATGCAGAAGGAGTTTGGAAAGGAGCGGGTTTTTAATGCGCCGATTGCGGAGGATTATATCGTCGGAACGGCCAATGGAATGAGCCGCTTCAATGACAAGATCAGGATCGTTGTTGAAGGTGCAGAATTTGCAGATTATTTCTGGCCGGCCATGGAGCAGCTTGTAGATACTTCCCACGATTATTGGAGAAGCAATGGTCAGTTCAGTCCAAATATCACAATCAGGCTGGCGTCGGGCGGTTATATTGGCGGTGGACTCTACCATAGTCAGACCATTGAAGGGACTCTCACAACATTACCCGGAATCAGGGTTGTGTATCCCAGTTATGCCGATGATGCAGCCGGATTACTCAGAACAAGTATTCGTTCACGTGGTGTTACCCTGTTCCTTGAGCCCAAAGCACTTTATAATGCACCTAAAGTGGCAACACCCATTCCAGACGATTTTGAAGTCCCGTTCGGAAAGGCAAGGATACACCGGGAAGGAAAGGATGTTACCATAATCACATATGGAAATACGACCCCTATGTGTATTGAAATAGCAGACCAAATGGCTGAAAAAAGTGTGTCTGTTGAAGTGGTTGACCTGCGATCACTGAGTCCCCTCGATACCGAAACGATTCTCGATAGTGTTAAAAAGACCGGGAAGGTACTTGTTGTCCATGAGGATAAGGTTTTTGGTGGTTTTGGCGGGGAAGTGGCAGCTCAAATTACCGAATCGGCTTTTGAATTCCTGGATGGACCAGTGATGCGTGTCGGATCACCCTTCACACCTGTTGGGTTTAATAAAATTCTGGAAAAAGCCATTCTTCCCGATAGTGAAAGAATTTTGAAAGCATTGGATCAGTTGCTTAATTATTAAAGTATCTGCCAACTGTGTATATAAAATATTAGTGATTTTGATGATTATTTAATGACATATACAATGAAAAAAAC
>CAYOVC010000271.1:0-4390 GCA_964407305.1 uncultured Bacteroidaceae bacterium
GCCCAGGTTGAGAAAGCGTTCCAGCGTTGCACTTACGTTCAGATCGAGTATAACTCCTCCAAGGTCGAAAAGGATATTTTTTAATTGTGAAAAGTTCTTCATTTTCTTTTATCTTCGTTGGTGGCAAAGGTAATGATTTTGGCTGTTCCTCTACCCGGGGAGAGCGTTAACATGAAAGGGAGTTTTGTTAAAATTGGGAAATACGTTGTGTAGTGGTGGATATGTATGGTAAGATTTAACTTTTGGCAGCATAGAATTGTAACATAATCTTAAAAATGGCAAGAGTAGCAATTATCGGAGGTTCGGGATTTGAGGATCCGGATATCCTGAAGGATGCTGATCCGATCATGATGAACACGCCTTACGGGGAGCCCAGTTCGGAGTTTCTTTCCGGGCGGATCAATGGTGTGGAGGTGGTGTTGGTGTCGCGGCACGGGAAAAACCATACCATCACACCGACACAGGTAAATAACCGGGCCAATATCTACAGCATCAAAGAGCTGGAGTGCACCCATATACTTGCCACCACGGCTTGTGGCAGTTTGAGGGAGGAGATCAGTCCGGGCGACCTTGTTTTTCCCGATCAGTTCATTGATTTCACCCGGTTCCGGCCGAACACCTTTTACGGGGAGTTTAATCCGGGTGAATTGGAGCACACGCCGATGGCCGATCCATTTGATGCGGGTCTGAGAAAGCTATTGGTAAAAGAGGCGGCGGCCATGGGACTGTCGGGGCATGAATCGGGAACGGTGATTACCATCGAGGGACCAAGGTTCTCCACCCGTGCCGAGTCGAAGCTGTTCAAGGCCTGGGGTGCCGATATCATTAACATGTCGACCGCCCCTGAGGCGATCCTGGCCAATGAGTTGAAGATTCCCTATGCGGCGATTGCCATGAGCACCGATTACGACAGCTGGATGGAGGATGAGCCATCGGTGACCTGGGAGGCGGTGCTTGAGACCTTCGGAAAGAATGTGGGCAATGTGATTGAATTGATTAAAAAGGTGTTGCCACAAATCTAATTTTTTGGAGGTGAACTCCTGATCCTCGTGAATGGATATTTCAGAGGAGCTGGGAAAGCAGGATATAATTTTTGTAATAGTGGACGGATCATAAGTGATGCAAGATATCGCCCACATAATAATGTATAGGTTATTGATTTGTTAGCATGCTCTAAAGTAAAAATATAGAATTTATACCCATGAAAAATATCAGTTGTATCATCTTGTTGTTTGTTTCGCTGGGTCTTTTTGCCCAGGGGGCCGATGAAGCGCGGCTGGAAAAAATGGTAACTGACCTGGCCTCAGATGCATTTCTTGGCAGGGGTTTCGGAAGCGAAGGCGGCCGGTTGGCTGCAGCCTATGTCAAGGATCACTTTGAAGAGGCGGGCATTGTGCCGTTGCTGGAGGACTATTTTCATCCCTTTCACCACCGGCAGGGTATCCTGAACATCACAGGCTACAACATTGCCGGTATCATTGAAGGAGACGATCCGGTGCTGAAGAATGAATACATCATCCTGGGAGCCCATTACGACCACCTGGGGTGGGAGTTGGCAGACGGTGATACGGTGGTGTACAATGGTGCCGACGACAATGCTTCGGGTGTGGCGGCGATTATCGAGGCAGGCCGGATCCTGGCGGAGCGTTCCGACCTGCTCGGCAGGAGTGTGATCGTGGTTGCTTTCGATGGTGAGGAGAGCGGACTAATTGGTTCAAAGGCGTTTGTGAGTGAGCTGATAAAGGGTGAACATGCGGTGATAGATTCGGGTACCGTCAAAGTGATGTTCAGTCTGGATATGGTGGGGATGTATGAGTCGCATGGCGGGGTTGACCTGCCGGGGATTGAGATGCTGACCGATTACAAGCAGCTGATAGCAGATGCAACGACCTATACACCATTGGAAATTACAAAGTCCAATGCCTCTTTACCGAACAGGACCGACACGGCTCCGTTCGGTAAGATTGGCGTTCCCGCGGTACATGTTTTTACCGGAACTGAATCGCCCTACCACAAGCCCGAGGATGACAGCGATCTGCTTGATTATGAGGGGATGGTGGTGATTGTGGATTTTATGGTTTCGCTTACGAGGGAGTTGTCGACGGTACCGGAGGTGAGGGTGTCGAAGCAGCTGGAAGCGGCTGCTGAGAAGGGGAAGATGAAGGTATTGAACCCGGGGATCGCGCTCAACACCGGAAATGCGTACCATAACTACCGGAACGATTTCTACAAGGCGAAGAGCGTGTTTGCGTATGGCGCGGGGTTCTTTTTGGAGACGCGTCTGACGCAGTGGTTGGCGTTTCAGCCGGAGGTATTGTACGAATGGAGCGGGAGTCAGGTTGCCGGTGGCACCATGCGCACCCATTCGGTAACAGCCCCGGTGAGCCTGTTGCTTACTACGCCTGATGAAGGGGGGAATGGTGTGCGCGGCTACTACCAGGTAGGCGGGTATTACAGCTATGCATTCGCCGGGAACAACCGGTATGACGATGGCACATCGGCTGGAGTGGACTTCGTTAATGCATACAATGATCGCGACTACGGACTGCTGTTCGGGATTGGCATGGAGATCATGAATTTCAGGATGGGGTATGTCTGGCAACGGAGCCTGGTCGATTTCACAACGGGCGATCCGGCTCTGGATGTGCGTCGTAACAGCTCGTTCTTCCGGATTGGCTGGGCGTTTTAGAATGTTGCTTCTGCTGCCGAGAATTCGTGTTTTCGACACATTAACCGGCAGGTGGTTCTGTTTTGGAACCGTCGGGGGTTTGTTGTAGTTTTACCTATCGATTTACCATGGACCGTACGCCGGAAGTCATAGCGAAAAAGTTTTTGAACCGCACCAACCGTCACCTCTTTCTCACGGGCAGGGCGGGGACCGGCAAGACCACCTTTCTGAGGGGGATCGTGCAGGAGACGCACAAGAAGGCGGTGATTGCGGCGCCGACCGGTGTGGCAGCGATCAACGCCGGCGGGGTAACGCTCCATTCGCTGTTTCAGCTGCCCTTCGGCGGGTATGTCCCTTCGGAGCGCTTTCAGTTCTCGGAGGTGCCCGGAAGCGAGATTAACAATCCGCGCACCCTGATGCGCCACCTGCACATGCATGAAACCAAACGGCGGCTGATTCGTGAGATGGAGCTGCTGATCATCGATGAGGTGAGCATGCTGCGGGCGGATATCCTCGATGCGATCGACCGGATTTTACAGTCGGTTCGGCGGCAACGGGGGATCGCGTTCGGCGGGGTGCAACTGCTGTTCATCGGCGATCTGATGCAGTTGCCGCCGGTGGTACGGGAGGACGAATGGGCGATCCTCCGGAATTTTTACAAGAGCATCCATTTCTTTGAAGCGCTGGCTTTGAAGGATGAGCCGCCGCTCTATATTGAGCTGGAGAAGATCTACCGGCAGAGCGATCCGGAGTTTATCCGGTTGCTGAATAATTTCCGCGACAACCGGGTGACGCAGGAGGATGTGGCGGTTTTGAACCGTTATTACAGGCCGGGTTTTTCCCCGGGGGAGCAGGAGGGGTATATCTACCTGACCACCCACAACCGCATTGCCGACGAGGTGAACCGCCGGGAGCTGGAGCGGATTTCGGGAAGGAGTTATTATTTTTCGGCAGGCATCGAGCGGGATTTCAGGGAGCAGCAGTTCCCGATGGACCAGGTGCTGGAGCTGAAGGAGGGGGCGCAGGTGATGTTCATCAAAAATGATCTTTCGGGGTACCAGCGCTTTTTTAACGGGAAGATTGGCACCGTGACCGGGCTGGGTGAGGAGGAGATCGAGGTGGGGTTCAGTGACGGTAGCGATCCGGTGCTGGTGGAGAAGCATGTCTGGCTGAATAAGCGGTACAAGCTGAACATGACCGACAATGAGATCGAGGAGGAGGTGATGGGTTCCTTTACGCAGTACCCGCTGAAGCTGGCGTGGGCGGTGACGGTGCATAAGAGTCAGGGCCTCACCTTCGAGCGGGCGATCATCGATGTGGAGAATGCTTTTGCACCCGGACAAATTTACGTGGCGTTGTCGCGTCTGGTGTCGCTGGATGGATTGGTTTTATCATCGCCTGTACCGGCGAACGGATTTGCGCCCGACCGGGATATTGCGGCATTCGCGGCTACCCGTCCGGCTGAGTCGGAGATCGGCGATATCCTCGAGCGTGAGACCCACAGGTTTGTGAAGAGCAGGCTGTTGCAGTACTTTGATTTCAGTGACCTGCAGGAGGCATTCAACTATCATTTGCGCAGCTACACCAAGGATGAAAAGCGATCAGCAAAACAGAGGTATATGCCCAGGGTGTTGGATCTGCAGGCGCGGTTCAGGCCGGAGATGGTGATTTCCGGGCGGTTTCGCGGACAATTGGTTGCGATCGCGGACCGGGGTGGGGAGG
>CAYOVC010000272.1:0-4384 GCA_964407305.1 uncultured Bacteroidaceae bacterium
GGTCGATACCGGACTTGCAAGGGTGCGTGAAGAGTATGCGTTAAAATGGAGGAGTCACCACGATATGATGTACGATATCTTCAGAAAATCGGGTGTCGATGTTGTTGAACTGGAGACAGGCATCGACTATGTGCCACCATTGATCAAACTGTTTAAAAGGAGGGGACAATGAATGTAATCAGAACAACCATATGGTTTCTGGTTTTCAGCCTGACTCCTTCTGCTGTGGCGCAGGTGGTGACCGTGCGGGGCAGCTTTGGTGCCGACTCGGTGATGATTGGTGAGCAGATTAAGTATAGGATCGCTGTGGAATCGGACGATGACGTGGATGTCAGTCTGCCCGTCTATTCCGACACCCTTTCAAAGGAGATTGAGATCCTGCAGGCGTCTGACATTGATACCACCTACCGTGAAGGGAGGAGGGTTATTTCACAGGAATACCTGGTTACAAGCTTCGATCCCGGATGGAACACGGTTCCACCGCAGCCTGTGGCTTTTCAGACAAAGGGTTTGTCTGATACTGTCTACACAACAACGCTGTTGCTCACCGTGCTTTCACCGGATGTGGACCCCGCTCAACCCATTAAACCGATCAAGCCGCCTGTAAACACACCTCTTTCACTGGCTGAGATCCTTCCCTGGTTCTTGTATGGGTATGCTGCAGTGTTGGTTATCGCAGCACTGGTATTGCTACTCTGGTATTATTTCAGAAAGAAAAAGGATCCTGAGGCGTTTACCGTCCAGCCCGCGGAGCCCGCTCATCTGGTTGCATTCCGCGATCTGCAAGACCTTGAAAGGGCGGAACTACCTGAGAAAGGCATGGTAAAGGAGTACTATACCCGCCTCACGGAGATCATAAGGATTTACATCACCCGGCAGTTTGGCATCCATGCCATGGAGCGCACGACGTTGGAGATACTCGAAGCATTTGATGCCAGGACCAACCTGGATCGCGAATTGCTGCCGCTACTGGAGAAGTTGCTGATGTTGGCCGACCTGGTGAAATTTGCCAAAGAGGATCCGGACCAGGAGGAGAATGAGAGACACCTGCGCAATGCAGTCAGTTTCGTTGAGAGCACCTACAGGATGTTTTTGCCCGAAGAGGAGAATGAAAAGGAGTTGACTGATGGGTCTGACGGAGCTGATGCTGCCTTTGAAGGTGAAGAAAATACAGGCAAAGGTGAAGTTGAACCTGTAAAGCCGGAGGTGAACAATGGATAATATCGTCTTTGCAAATCCCGGATTTTTCTACCTGTTCATCATCGTTTTGCTGATGATCGCCTGGTATGTTTTAAGGGGACGAAAGGCTACGGCAACGATGTCGGTTTCAGGTCTCGAAGGCTTCGGTGAAAGATCTGCAGGATGGCGGGCACATTTCAGACATGGCCTGTTTGTTCTGCGAATTCTTGCTATCAGCCTCGTAATCATTGCACTTGCACGACCACAGTCGACCAACAGGTGGGAACGGGTTACAACAGAGGGGATCGATATTGTCATGGCGATCGATATCTCCGGCTCGATGCAGGCGATGGACTTTAAACCCGACCGGCTCGCAGCAGCCAGGGAGGTTGGGATGGAGTTTATAGCTTCCAGGCCCAACGACCGGTTCGGACTGGTGGTTTTTGCCGGGGAGAGCTTCACCCAATGTCCGCTCACGACAGACAAAGCGGTTGTTACAAACTTTTTGAATGAACTGGATTTCGGGATGGTTGAAGATGGTACCGCCATCGGCATGGGCCTGGCAACAGCGGTGAACAGGATCAAGGAGAGCAAGACAGAGAGCAAGGTGATCATTCTGCTCACCGACGGAGTGAACAACAGGGGTGAGATCGGACCGGTAACAGCGGCAGAGCTTGCCGCTACCTATGGCATACGGGTCTATACCATCGGGGTTGGAACACACGGGACCGCTCCTTTTCCTGTGCAGGATATGTTCGGAAGGAGGATGTTGCAGCAGATGCAGGTGGAAATTGACGAGGAGGTGCTGAAAAAGATTTCAGTGCTTACTGGCGGGAAATATTTCCGGGCCACCGATAAGAACAAGCTCCGAGATATCTATGGTGAGATCGATGCCATGGAGAAGACCCAGCTGGATGTGAAACAGTTCAGCAAGAAAAAGGATGAGTACTTTCCACTGCTGCTGGTGGCGGTTATCCTGTTGGGACTGGAATTAATATTGAGGTATACACTGTTCAGAACAATACCGTAATGATGGAAGGGTTAATGCAATTTGGTCATGAGTATATGTTGTGGGGATTACTGATCCTCCCGCTGATCGTTGCCTTGTACCTACTGACACTCAGGCGCAGGAGAAAGGACCTGGAGCTGTTTGGTGACAGGGAACTTACCAGCTACCTGATGCCGGAAGCATCCGTTTCTGCCTACCGCTGGAAAGTTTTTCTTGTGGTAGCGGGCCTTGCTTTAATGATCATCGGAGCAGCCGGTCCCCGTGTAGGATCGATGCTTAAAGAGGTGGAGCAGAAGGGCAGGGAGGTAATCATCGCCCTGGATGTATCCAACAGTATGCTCGCAGAGGATGTGAAACCGTCGCGGATTGAGCGGGCCAAGCAGCTGATAGGAAGAATGGTGGATGATATGAACAATGACAAGGTGGGACTGATCGTTTTTGCCGGTGACGCCTATACGCAGATCCCGATCACAGATGATTATCCCAGTGTAAAGATGTTTCTTTCAACTACCGGTCCGGGCATGGTATCGAAGCAGGGTACAGCGATTGGTGCTGCCATAGAACTGGCGACCCGTTCCTTCCCGTCGGACGAGGCTGCCCTGGAAAACGATGAGCCAATAAAGAACAAGGCGGTTATCGTGATCACTGATGGGGAGAACCATGAGGATGATGCCGTTGCAGCTGCAAGAAGTGCATTTGAAAAAGGAATAAAGGTATTTACGATCGGACTGGGTGATCCGGCCGGGGTACCAATACCGGTATCACCGGGAAGCAGCGCAAAGAGAAGAAACAAAGACGGGACCGTGATCGTTAGCAAGCTGAATGAGAAGCTATTGATGGATATAGCGGCTGAGGGCGATGGGGCCTATATACCGGTCGGCAGGATCAGCAGTTTGATGGATGAGCTGAACCAGTTACAAAAAACTGAGATGAAAAAGAAAGTGTATGCCGATTATGCAGAGCGTTACCAGTATTTTGCCGGATTCGGTTTGCTGTTCCTGATCATCGAGTCGCTGGTACAGCTGAGAAAGAATCCGTTGATCAGAAAGTTAAACCTGTTTGGAACATGATCGCAGGAATGTAAAACGAGCAAGATAAAAACGAAGATGAACCGTAGGTTTTTGAATAATAATTTTGATGATAACAGAGGTAGATTAGTGATGAGAATAGTTCTGTTTTTTGTATGGTTGATGATTCCCTTCCTGCTGCATGGACAGGAGGAGAGGAAACATATTCGTGAAGGTTACAAGGCATATATGGAGGAGAACTACCAGGATGCAGAAATAGGATTCAGAAAGGCAGAAGAGGCCAACAGGGAATCCTACATCGCACGGTACAATACCTCTGCAGCACTCTACCAGCAACAGCAACTGGAAGAGTCCGGGGAACGATTCGCGGAGCTGATGGAGGAGACTTCAGACCCTGCAGAGCAGGCAAAATTACTGCATAATATCGGTAATGTGCTGACGGAAGGAGAGCAGTACAAAGAGGCTGTTGCGGCCTACAAGCAAAGTTTGAAACTTAATCCGTCTGATGAGGATACGCGCTATAACCTGGCGTATGCGCTGGAAAAGCTGAGGGAGCAGGAACAGCAGGAGCAAAACCAGGATCAGGATCAGGACCAGGATCAGGACCAGGAGCAGAACCAGAACCAGGACAATCAGGATAACCGGCAGCAGGAGCAGGAGCAGGAGCAACAGGATGAACAACAAAATCAGCAGGAGCAGGAACAACAGCAGCAGCAACAGGAAGAGCAGGAGCAGGATCAGCAGGAGCAACAACCGCAACAACAGCAGGAGCTAAGCAAGGAGGAGGCCGAGCGGCTACTGAACGCGATCCTTCAGAAAGAGAAGGATATCAAGGAGGAGGTTGATAAAAAGAGGGCACAACAGGCAAAAATTAAAACCGATAAAGATTGGTAGACAATATGTCGGCAAAACAGAATATACTGATAGCATTACTGATTGGTGCGACCGCGTTCCTGCATGCCCAGGATACTGAATTTGTTGCTTCTGCCCCTGCAACGGTGGAGGCCGGACAGCAATTTCAGTATACCATTGAAGGGAATGAACGAGGGGATATTCAGTTGCCTGCACTCGAACATTTCGATTACCTGAGAGGACCATTAACCAGTTTTTCATCTTCCACGCAGTGGATCAATGGAAAGATGACCTCCAGGAGCACAGCTTCATACAC
>CAYOVC010000273.1:0-4366 GCA_964407305.1 uncultured Bacteroidaceae bacterium
ACCGGTATGAAAAAACTGATTCGGATCTCCTGCATACATTCCAAGACCTTCAAGTTCATTTTTTACGGCATGGGAATGAATGATATCCATGATTACAGCAATGCCGTGACCGTGGGCCTCATCAATAAGAGCTTTTAACTCATCGGGTGTGCCAAAACGGGAACTAACGGCAAACAGGCTGGAAACGTGGTAGCCAAAGGAGCCGTAATAGGGGTGTTCCTGGATGGCCATCAGCTGTAGTGTATTATAACCACCTTCGATCACCCGGGGCAGAACTTTTTTTCGAAATTCATTAAAACTTCCAACGTTGTATTCCTCTGTGGCCATACCTACATGTGCCTCATAGATGAGGGGTTGAAAGTTTGTCATATCTGGTAACGGATTCTTCCACCGATATGGCTGTTCCGGGGACCAAAGCTGGGCATTAAAAATAGAGGTTTCAGGATCCTGTATCGTTCTTTTGGCCCAGGCCGGTATGCGTTCCCCTGATCCTCCTTCCCAAAAAACTTTCAATTTGTATTGGTCCAGATGGTTGATCTTCTTTTGGTGAATACGCAACTCCCAGTTCCCGTTACCGATGTGGGACAAGGAAAATTCCTCTTCCTGTTTCCAGTTGTTGAAGTCCCCAATCAGATAAACAGCCCTGGCATTGGGCATCCAATCCCTGATGACCCAATCATTTTTATCTCTGTGCAATCCGAAATAGAGATGTCCGCTGGAGAATGCTTTCAGGTTATTTGATTGCTTTGTTAATTCAGTGGCTTTGTTTTTAATGAACCTGTTCCGATTTTCTATCACAGATGCATAGGGCCTTAGCCATGGATCATTATCGATGATGCTCATAGTTATAATTTTATCCTGCAATTTTTTCAATATACGAATTTTACTTTGTATTTAAGATTCTAACAAAGGGAATAAATAATCAATACCGGGTGGGTAAAATTATTAAATTTGTGGCTCAATTCAGGTGAGGCATGAAAGTTTACAATATCAATGACCATCCATACATCCATCAACCGGTGGCAACAATCGGAATTTTTGACGGCGTACACAAGGGGCATAAGCATATTTTACAGTCATTGATAGCAAAAGCCAGGGATACCGGAGGAAGTTCAGTTGTGATTACCCTGTGGCCCCATCCGCGCATCGTGCTCGATAAGGATGTCTGGAATTTCCGGCTGATCCACTCCCAGGAGGAAAAGATTCACCATCTTACCAAGCTCGGATTGGATTATTATATTGTCATACCTTTTGACATGGAGCTGGCTTCGATGACTGCTTGTGATTTTGTTGAAACCTACCTGGTAGAAAGGCTGCATGTGGTGCGATTGATCCTCGGGTATGACAATACTTTCGGGAAAGACAGAAAAGGAAATCCACGCGGTCTGGCTGCATGTGCAAAAAAATCGGGACTGATCGTTGAGAAGTTGGATGAGTTCAAAATGTCGGAGTTGAATATTAGCTCGACTTCTGTAAGGCTTGCACTCCTGGAGGGCGACCTGGAGACAGCCAGGCAGATGTTGGATTACGACTATTACCTGGAAGGTACCGTGGTGATGGGAAACCAACTCGGAAGAAATATTGGCTATCCGACGGCGAATATTAATCCACAGTCGGCCTATAAACTGATCCCGAGAGACGGGGTCTATGCTGTGCATATAGAGTACGACAACATCCTGTATCCTGCCATGTTGAATATTGGGGTGAGGCCAACACTTGACAGTGCCAATCCGGTAAAAATAATTGAGGCACATCTTTTTGATGTTGATATCGATCTTTATGACAAGGAAGTTGTTATACATTTCAGAAAAAGAATACGGGATGAAATCAAATTTCCTAATCTGAATGCACTGAAAATGCAACTTCAGAAGGATGAAGTAACGATCAGAAGGATTTTATCAGGGAATTAATTAATTTTGCATTGAAAATCAAACATATATTATGGATACATTAACATACGTAGAATCATTGCCATACAAGGTTGCAGATATTGAGCTGGCCGATTTTGGAAGAAAAGAGATTGAAATTGCTGAGAAGGAGATGCCCGGACTGATGGCGATCCGGGAAAAGTATGCATCGGAGAAGCCCCTGGCAGGAGCGAGGCTTATGGGTTCTTTGCACATGACCATTCAGACAGCCGTGTTGATCGAAACGCTTGATGCATTAGGTGCAGATGTGAGGTGGGCCAGTTGCAACATCTTTTCCACCCAGGATCATGCCGCCGCAGCGATTGCCGCTGCAGGTATTCCTGTATTTGCGTGGAAGGGAGAAACCCTTGAAGAGTATTGGTGGTGCACTTCACAGGCACTTACCTTTCCTGGAGGTAAAGGTCCGAACCTGATCGTAGATGATGGAGGGGATGCCACCCTGCTCGTGCACAAGGGATATGCTGCTGAAAATGATGCTTCTTTGCTTGAGGTGAAAGTGGGAAGCAGGGAGGAGGCGGTGGTGCAGACCACCTTAAAAAGAATTTTGCAGGAGGATCCCGACAAATGGCACAGAACAGTTTCTGAAATGAAGGGTGTTTCCGAGGAGACAACAACGGGTGTTCACAGGCTCTACCAAATGCTGGAGAAGGATCATTTACTTTTCCCGGCCATTAATGTAAATGATTCTGTTACAAAATCGAAATTTGATAATCTTTATGGCTGTCGTGAATCACTTGCAGATGGGATCAAGCGGGCCACTGATGTTATGATTGCCGGAAAGGTTGTTGTTGTTGCAGGTTATGGTGATGTTGGTAAAGGATGTGCCCATTCCATGAAGTCATACGGTGCACGTGTAATAGTCACTGAGATTGATCCAATCTGTGCTTTACAGGCTGCTATGGAAGGTTACCAGGTTATGACATTGGAGGAGGCACTGGCAGAAGGAAATGTGTTTGTTACCACAACCGGTAACAGGGATATCATCACCGTTGAGCATATGTCAAAAATGAAGGATCAGGCGATTGTATGTAACATTGGTCATTTCGATAATGAGATCCAGGTGGATAAACTCAATGAGATGGAGGGGGTGCAGCGAATTAATATCAAACCCCAGGTTGATAAGTATATTTTCGAAGATGATCATGCCATCTTTCTCCTGGCCGAGGGCAGGCTCGTTAACCTGGGATGTGCCACGGGTCATCCTTCGTTTGTAATGAGTAATTCTTTCTCCAACCAGGTGCTTGCACAGCTGGATCTCTGGAAAAGCGATTATAAGATTGCGGTATACATGCTCCCCAAAAAACTGGATGAAGAGGTGGCCAGGCTTCACCTGGAACAGCTCGGAGTGAAACTAACAAAGTTAACAGATGAGCAGGCTGAATACCTGGGAGTGCCGAAAGAGGGGCCATTTAAACCGGATCATTACAGGTATTGATAAGTGAAGGAGTGGGGAGTCAGAGCCTGGTATTGAAAAGTGCATTGAGCGAATTTTACGGAGGATATTGATTAAATGGCAGTACGGAGTTACGTAGTAAGATGCTGCGTTAATTATACACGTGCAGCAGATCACCCTCTACAACCGAATAATACTCATGTAAAGGGAAGGTGGCGGGACCCTCAAGTGGGTTGGCACCGTTGAGCAGAATGTATTTTGATCCACATTCCGGACATGTAAAGATACCTTCAAAATTTTCATCGGCTTCAACAGCTACGTTATGTTCCGGATAGAGGGTGCACGTCCTGTCATACACATGAAAGGTTCCGAAATCATCCCCGCGGTAGACGATCAGGCCGTTCACACCACCCTTTACAAGCGTGGATGTGTTCAATGCAGGGTTACCCAGTTCCGAAATAATGTTTAAGTGAAGATCAACCCGAACATACGGTATTCTGTATCCATTGGTTTCGCATTTTACTGACATAAACACCAATGGGATCAATAATAACAATATTTTCAGGGGCTTTCTCATTGCGCTGTGTGACAAAGATACAATACCTGTCGTGTTGTCAATTATTTTTTGTATTTTTAACTCTGCTTAATCATTTTTATTGCTTTTAAAGGTCTGAAAAGATGGAATTTGACATTGGAACACTCTTTTATATCCTGATAACGATCGTGGCGATTGTTGCAGGTGTTCTTGGTCAGAAGAAGAAACCTGCTGATGGTCAGACGGATGCTGATGAAAAGAGCGGTCCATTCGGTTTTTTCAGTAAGCTTGAAGAGCAGCTTGAAGGGGTTTTAGAAGAAAAGAAGGATCAAACAGAGGAGCCTTCAGCCGAGTCAGTACCTTCTGAACAAAGCGACGGAAACCGGATTTATCAGCAAGCGGATTCCTATGACTGGATGAGTGACAGTGAAAGTGAAAGTGAGGAGGAAGGGTATTCGGATAGTTCCTACAACCAATTTAAAGGTGTTTATGATCCCGGGGTGCAGGAGA
>CAYOVC010000274.1:0-4355 GCA_964407305.1 uncultured Bacteroidaceae bacterium
TTCTACAGACATTCCGCCCCTAACGGGGCTGGGAACGACCGGTTGGTTCATTCCGTCTACAGACATGTCGCTCCTACGGAGCTTGGATTGGCCATTTGCATCCTTTCTTCTACAGACATTCCGCCCCTAACGGGGCTGGGAACGACCGGTTGGTTCATTCCGGCTACAGACATGCCGCTCCTACCGGAGCTTGCTGTGCTTCGTTGGGACATTCCGGCTACAGACATTTTGCTCCTCCGGAGCAATTCCAACCCCGTTAGGGGTGCCATGTCTCTAGAACAATCTGCCCATATGGAACCATTAAGCTCCGGTAGGAGCGACATGGCTAGCCCCGCCAGGGGCGAAATGTCTGTACATGCTCTCTGTATCATATTTCCTCCAGTTCGTAGGCAGGCAATTTTTTATCTGCAAAGATCATCCTGAACTGTGCAAACCGCTGGCGCCCGTTGATCACTGGAACGCTTACCCAGTCCTCACCAATCAATGGCCTAACATAAGCAAGGAAATCATCTGTCACATCGATCCTGTTCTCAGCGATCCATTTCTGCGGAAAAGTTCGTTCCGAGAGGGCCACTTTTTCGAGCGGCACCTTATCGAAATTCACGTTGTATATCAGTCCGGGTGCACGCAGTATCGTAGCCATCCAGCCGTTTCCGTCATGCATGGCAATGTCGACCGCTTTTTGTCCCACACGATAGGCTTCGTCAAGATCAACCGTTGATGCGTAGATCGCTGTATCACGCTGATCCGTGCCCATCACCTGCCCGCGTGCCTTCCCCCGTGTCTTCAGTCCGACACTGTTGAGGTAATTCACAACGACCTGGAACACGGATTGCTGACTGCTTCCGAAGGAGGTGTGACCAAAGGAGTCCTTCACCTCTCCCAGCTCTCCCACGTCAAAACCCTCGCTAACCACAACGATGCAGCGACCGTCTTTTACAAGCTGGTCATTCACGCGATCGGCCATCTCCTCGAGTGTCACGCCCGATTCGGCCAGGTAAATCTGCAGCGGCATCTCTCTCTGGGGATCGGCCAGTCGGGCGGCAGCGGGGATATAGCCGATCTTCCTTCCCATCGCCTGCAGCACCAGCACCGGATCGGCCGGTGAAGAGCCGCGGTTCTCCTCTTCGGCGTTCTGTACGATATGTGACCAATATTTGGCCACGCTGCCGTAGCCTGGGGTATGGTCGATCAGTTTGAACTCGTTATCGCCTACATCGTTGTCGATCGTCTTGGGCACGCCGACAGCGATCACATCCAGTCCGTGCTCCTTTGCCAGCTCACTGACACGGAAAGCGGTGTGCTGCGAATCGTTTCCGCCGATATAGAAGAAATAGCCGACATTGTGTGCACGAAGCACCTCAACGATGCGGGCCATATCTTTTTTCTGGTGGTCCTTGAGCTTGTACCGGCATGTGCCGACAGAACCGGCAGCCGGGGTGGTACGCAGCAGCGCCACCTCTTCCGGATCCTGGTCGGACAGATTGAGCAGCTCCTCTTTGAGCACCCCTTCAATACCGTGCCACCCGCCATAGACCGTTCCGAATGTTTGCGGAAACATTCTGCAGGTTTCAATAATACCCCTCAATGATGAATTGATAACGGGCGAGGGTCCTCCCGATTGTGCAACAATAACGTTTTTAGCCATAATGTCAGATTTTGTAAGCCAGTCCTTTTATTATTATATTTGATAATCAATGATACACCACATTCGACTTTTCAATTCCCATCTCCAGTCCGCGCAATTCTGCCATACCCCGTAAAAGTCCGATGGCGGAATACCCCGGATTGGTCTTTTTCTTCAGGTCATCCAGAAGGGTATGACCATGATCGGCCCGCATGGGTATTACATCATCGGGCCGGTATACCGACTGTCTCTTCTTCTGCTCTTTCAGGATCGCGAGGATCACGTTATACATATCCACATCACCACGCAGGTGACTCGCCTCGTGGAAGCTGCCATCGATATCGCGCTGGGTACTGCGGAGGTGTGCAAAATTGATCTTTGCCCCCAGCCGCTGTACCATTCCCACGAGATCGTTATCGGGATTGACAGCCAGCGAACCTGTACAGAGGGTGATACCATTAAATATTGAGTCGTGTACCTTCAGCAGGTACTTGAAATCCTTTTCACTGCTTACCACCCTGGGCAGTCCGAACAGCGGGTAAGGCGGGTCATCGGGATGAATTGCCATCTTCACTCCGGCCTCTTCAGCCACCGGGATCACCTCGCGAAGGAAATAGGCAAGGTTTTCACGGTATTTGTCAGATGAAATATCGCGGTATTGGTTTAGTTTGTCCCGGAAAGATTCCAGGTCATAACCCTCCTGTGCACCGGGGAGTCCGGAAATAATGTTTTTCCGAAGGAGGTAGCGCTGTTCATTTGACATATTCTCATACCTTTTTCGCGCTTTTTTTATCTGTGCTTCGGAATAATCAGCCTCAGCTCCCTCTCTTTCGAGGATATAGAGATCGAAGGCGATAAACTCCGACATATCGAATGCAAGTGCAAAAGCACCATCTTCCAGTTTGAACTGGAGATCAGTCCGGGTCCAGTCGACCACCGGCATGAAATTGTAGCAGAGCGTTTTAATCCCCGCTTTGCCAACATTTCTCAATGTCTCTTTATATTTTTCTATATACAGGTCACGATCTCCGCTTCCCATTTTTATATCCTCATGCACCGGCACCGATTCAATGACCGACCAGGTGAGCCCGCGTTCAACCGGTATTTTCCCTGAACGGTCGTACATGATCTCATCTTTTCGCTCGAGGATCGCCTCCAGGGGCCATACTTCGCCGATAGGTATCTCATGCAAGGCTGTTACGATGCCGGTTGCCCCGGCCTGTCTTATATCGGGGAGTGATACCGGATCGCCCGGACCG
The DNA here is from genome assembly GCA_964407305.1 of uncultured Bacteroidaceae bacterium. Lineage (GTDB taxonomy): Bacteria > Bacteroidota > Bacteroidia > Bacteroidales > M55B112. The sequence continues at coordinate 2,887 of CAYOVC010000274.1, forward strand.
TACCATCTCCATGTCTGTTCCATACTCATATTATATTCTCCTTTTAATTATAGTATCTTATTATCACAACTGTTCTTATTCATCTTACTATCTCTGTTTTTCAACCTACATTTCTTCCTCAATGAACAGAGCTATTCGTTTAAGGAGCTTTAAACCAGGCTGCCACCGTAATTCTGAAATTGTTATGAGCGTTTCAGCCAGCAGCTGAGCCGGCGCGTGGCACCTGCCTGCAATTCAGCGATCAGCCGGCTACACCCCGCCAAATGCACTGTACCCACCGTCGACAGGAATACATATTCCTGTAATAAAGTGACTCATATCTGACAAAAGAAAGAGCGTTGTCCCGGTTATATCGTCCGGTTCGCCAAACGTTCCCATGGGCGTATTGGCGATGATCTTTTTTCCGCGTTCGGTAAGTTCGCCAGAAGCCTCATCGGTAAGCAGGAACCTGTTCTGGTTCGTAAGGAAAAAACCGGGAGCGATGGCATTCACACGCACACCTACTTTAGCAAAATGTACCGCCAGCCACTCTGTAAAGTTGTTGATTGAGGCCTTCGCTGCGGAATATGCCGGAATTTTTGTAAGCGGCTTATAGGCATTCATGGATGAGATGTTGATGATCACACCCTTCTGCCGCTTAACCATCGCTTCTGAAAAGACCATGGTCGGGAGCAACGTACCGGTAAAATTAAGGTCAAACACCTTCTGAAAGCCTTCCATCCGGAGTCCGAAAAAGGAGTCTGCCAGATCACCGATATTCTCATCGGTCAACTCCTCCACCTTTGTCGTGGCCTGGGGAGTATTTCCCCCGGCACCGTTAATCAGGAAATCAATCTCTCCAATCTCCCTGGTGATGATGGCCTCCGCCTCCCGGAGTGAAGCTTTGTCAAGCACATTGGCCTTCATTCCGTAAGAAGCGGTTCCTGTTTCAGATTTTACCGTTTCAGCAACCTTCACAGCTGCGGCTTCGTTGATATCGAGGATCACAGTCACTATCCCCGCTCCGCCGAGTCCGTTTGCCAGTGAAGCACCAATAACGCCACCACCTCCGGTGATTACACATACTTTTCCTTGCAGGTCGTTTAAATCATTCATGTTGGTTATTAAATTTTAAATAATAATCAATATTCTCCCTGGTTAAGATGTCGATAGGCAGCAATACCTCGGAAGGATTTGGCTTTTTTAATACTACCATTCGATAAATTTGTCGCAGACCAAGGTATGCCTGTTCCTCAGGACTTTGTGAAATCAGGAAATCGATATATTCCCGTTTCAGGTACCCAATGCTTTCCGGAAGCAGGTCATAGCCAATCAGCCTGGTCCGCATGAATCCGCGGTCGGCCAAATATTTAGCCACCAGATGCACCCGTGAATTGGTCACAAATATCCCGGCCACATTCAACGCTTCCATTCGCTTGTCGATTTCCATGGCTACTTCCGCATAACTGCCACCGCTCATATTCACCGTA
>CAYOVC010000275.1:0-4346 GCA_964407305.1 uncultured Bacteroidaceae bacterium
CCAACTCACCTGCTGCACCACACCCTACCGTCCACCATACACCCGCACTAGTGCGAGGACAACTGCCAGTTCACTTCTGAATCCTGTGATGAACAGGTAGAAAAGAATCCCGTATATAAAGAGAATGAAAAACATCAGGTAGAGCTTCCGGATGATGATCTTCCTCACCTGGTAACGGTTGAGCATCTGAATGCTGGTGATGATTATAAGGATCAGCAGGTATCCGTAGAGGACCATCTCGGATAGTGAAAGTCTTCCGGGTTTTCCTGCCTGCATGCTGAGGTTCCTCTGCAACAGCTCCCGGAGCATGGAGAGATCGTCCCTGAAAACCCAGTAATAGGTCACGGCAAACAGCAGCAGCATGGCCAGTGCCAGGATGGGATTGATAATCCCGCGCCATTTCAGCGGACGGATGATCGTGGCTGTGATCCAGAGGAACGGAATGAACCAGAGGATCTTCAGGTAGAAGAGACTTCCGGCGGCGAGGATGAGGCTGGCATTGAACAGTGCCATGGGATCGGCCCGGTGCTCATCACCGCGGATCAGCATCAGCAGGGCGATCAGCAGAAAAGGAGCACTTACCAGGACCGGGTTGAGCAGCAGTGCCGGGGGGTAGGTTGCGGCGAGCAGGATGAAGAAGGCCGCCGGCATCGGCGTGCGCTCCTCCAGCAGGAAGTGGATAATGTTGAAGCGGATGATCAGTGCGATTAACAGTCCGTATATGGCCAGGCTTACCAGTGCAGCGGAGATAGGATGGCTTTTTAGTGGTCCGAAAAGCAGCTCATACAGCGGCATGGCGGTGATGGCATCCGGTGTCTCGGGGTTGAGGAATGCCGTGAGCCACAGCAGGATCATCAGGAAGAAAATGAAGATGATCCCCTGCGGTTGGTTGTGCTTGAATAGTCTGAGCAGCATAGGTCGTGGTTTTACGGGTCCGGTTAGGGGTTCGGGTTCAGGTCCGGGTTCACTTCTGAATTTGGCTACAGGTCGAACCCGATATCCTTCCGGAAATTTTTCTTGTCGAAGGTGATTGTTTCGGCATTCTTGTAGGAGCTTTTGAGTGCCTCCTGCATGGTCGCGCCGTATGAGCTCACGGCGATCACCCTGCCGCCGTTGGTAACGGTATTTCCATCTTTCGTTGTTGTTCCTGCATGAAAGGCGATGCTCCCTTCAACATTGTCGAGTCCGCTGATGGGCTTCCCCTTCTCATAGCTGCCGGGGTAGCCGCCCGAGACCAGCATGACGGTGGCGACGGTGCGGTTGTCGAATGCTATATTTGTCTCTTTGAGCCTGTTTTCTGCCGTTGCCTGGAGCAGTTCAGCGAAGTCGGACCTGATGCGTGGCAGTACCACCTCTGCTTCGGGATCGCCCATGCGGACATTGTACTCGATGACAAACGGATCGCCGTTGACGTTGATCAGTCCGAAGAAGATAAACCCTTTATAGGGGATCCCCTCTTTTTGGAGCCCTTCGATCGTGGGCCTGATGATCCGCTCTTCGATCTTCTCCATGAACGCTCCTTTGGCGAACGGCACCGGACTGACGGCGCCCATGCCACCGGTGTTGAGTCCGGTATCCCCTTCGCCGATCCGCTTGTAGTCCTTCGCCTCCGGCAGGATCGCGTACCCATCGCCATCGGTGAGCACGAAGACCGACAGCTCGATGCCGCTGAGGAACTCCTCGATCACCACCTTGGCGGATGCCTGGCCGAATTTTCCGCCGAGCATCGCCTCCAGCTCCAGTTGTGCCTCGCCGAGGTTGTTGAGGATCAGCACCCCTTTCCCGGCTGCGAGTCCGTCGGCCTTCAGCACATACGGTGCCCTGACTGTCTCCAGGTATTTTTTCCCCTCTTCGATCGATTCCGGGGTGAAGGTCCTGTAAGCTGCGGTAGGGATCTGGTGTCGCTGCATGAACTCCTTGGCGAAGTCCTTGCTGCCTTCGAGTTGTGCTCCCGCTTTCGCGGGACCGATCACCGGGATGTGCTTCAGGTCGGGATCGTTCAGGAAGAAGTCATGCACACCGGCTACGAGGGGTGCTTCCGGACCGGGGATGACCATGTCGATGTTGTGTTCGAGAACTGTTTTTTTGACGGATTCAAAATCTTCGGCTGAAATATTGAGGTTGGTCCCTGCTTCGGCAGTGCCTGCGTTGCCCGGGGCGATGAAGAGGTTGCTGACGAGCGGACTCTGTGCGATCTTCCAGGCCAGTGCATGTTCGCGGCCTCCTGCACCAAGGATGAGGATGTTCATCTGTGTGTGGGTTTTGGGTTTCGGATACGAAGATAGAAAAAATCGGTCAGAAGGCACAAGGGGGTTGTGTGTTGGATGGGGGGGGTAAAAAAAAGCGGGACCGTGTTCGGGTCCCGCCTTATATCTGGTTGTGTTATTCCTTATTGAAGGACCACAGAGCTTGAGAGCGTTTTGTCATCCATGCGGATCATATAGATCCCTTTTGGCTGGTTGGAGAGATCGATGGTTTCATTGATCCTTCCACCCGAGCTGAACACCCGTTTTTGCATCATGATTTTGCCGTTGAGGGTAACGATCTCCATGATCATTTCATCTTTTTCGGTGGTCATCTCGATGGTGATCTGTCCGGTTGACGGATTGGGATAGATGACCCCTTCAGACAGCTGCACTTCCGTGATGTTGGTCAGGTCGTTGATCTGCACCAGTTGTACTTTCGGACCGCAGTTATTGTCATCATCGAGTTCGAAGCTGTAGACCCCGGCTTCACCCGTACCGAAAGTAAAGGTGCCGGTTGCCTGTGAGATACCCTCCGGTTGTTGTGTGAAAGTGTAGGGTTCTGTACCGCCACTGCCTTCGAGCACCACCTCGCCATCGGCGGCGCTGGTGATATCTGATGAGCTGATCAGGATGATCTTCAGCGTATCGGGCTGGGTGATCTCAGTTTTCCCTGCTGTTCCGATGCAACCAGCATCATCGACCACGAATACATCGTACATCCCGGCTGGAAGACCTGTGAAGGCATTGTCGGTGCCTTGTGTGATCAGGCTGTCGATCGAGAACTCGTACGGTGCTGTTCCTCCTGTAGCCGAGAGGGTGATGGTTCCATCATCATCGCCATTACAGAGCAGGTCGGTTTTATCATCGACAGTAACTATAAGCTCATCAGGTTGTGTGAGAGTCACATCGTCGCCTGTGAGTTCGCAGTCATTCTCATCGGTGATTTTTATGGTATACGTCCCGGCATCCAGTCCGCTGAATGCAGCCTCGGCCTGGTACGTTGTTCCATTATCAATGGAGTAGCTTATGGGAGCTGTTCCGCCGGCAGCGGTGATAGTGATCGCTCCTCCAGCATCGTCATAGCAGACCAGGTCTGTTGTTGCCACATCGGTGATCTCCAGCGCATCGGGCTGCGTGATCTCGACGGCTGGTCCGGCCACCTCACAGTCGTTGCCATCTTTTACCACGACATCGTAGTTACCAGCGGGCAGGTCGGCTGTTGAACCAATAGCATTCGGGAACGAGCTTCCGTTATCGGTCGAGAACAAGAGGCTCCCTGTTCCGCCAGTTGCTTCGACAGTGATTGAACCATTATCGCCATTACAAAGCGCATTTTCAGATGCAGTATTTGAGATCACGATCTCATCGGGCTCAGTAATGGTCACCACCGGTCCGGCCTGCGCACAGTTCTCCTGATCGACCACTACCGTGTTATATTCCCCAGCAGGCAGATCTGCAAAGTTCGGGTCGTTGGTTTGGTATGAGTCACCATCATCGATGGAGTATCCGAAAGGTCCGCCAAACCCACCCGAAGCCCCGATAAAGATGGATCCTGTCTCATCACCATAGCAACCGGTAACATCAGTTTTGGAAGTTGTGATGTTGATGGGGAGGCAACCGATGTTACCCACAGCAACAAAATACTTTTCGGAGGAGTTTGTATAGATGCTATCGCCGAGCACCAGTAGGTCGGAATTGGATTTGATTACTGTAGACAGACGATCGGGACCTGTGAAAATTGCTCGCCCTTCTTCCGTGCTGTTGTTTCTCCCTTTAAAACTGTTGGCGTTTCGGTAATTTCCATTGAGACTCAGGCTTCCATAAAACATGTCTTGATCATTTGTACCATTAGTAGAGATTTCGATTCCGCCCCATTGAAGAACATCTGAAAATAGTCCGATCACATGGATTTCATCATCGTAGTAATTCATACGGTATACTCTGTCATTGCCTATACCACCATTCGTCTTGACCCATTGGAACGTTCCGTCTGCTAAATACTTAGCAACAAAAATATCATAGTCACCTGCATTCCCTTCAATGGTTGTAGTTTCAGTATCATTAATATCAATTGTAAGGGATTCACTATTGAAATAACCC
>CAYOVC010000276.1:0-4313 GCA_964407305.1 uncultured Bacteroidaceae bacterium
GTCGGGAGATGCCGTTGTTTGAGTATAGTGAAATCAGGGAGAGCAGAAACTACAGGAGCACCGATCGTGATATAGAGGAGGGGATGAACATCATCTTCCGGATCAATTATGACCGATTGGCTTATCCGAAGGTGCAGTTTGCTGACAAGGATATAAAGAAATTGAAGGGGGTGGTGATCGCAGACTCCTTCTATTGGGGACTCCATAATATCGGGTTCAGTCACCGGATTTTTGATCAGGGTGAATTCTGGTATTACAATAAAAAAATACATACCAACCACCTTGATGGTCCGGCAGATCTTGATACTTTAAACAGGGTTGAACGGCTTGAAGATGCTGATGTGATTATTCTGATGGCCACCGAGGCCACATTGCCGAGATTTCCTTTCGGATTTGAAAATATTTTGAATAGTGAATAAGCCAGCTCGATTTCTGATATGCATTTGACACTTTTTTTTTAACTTACAGCTTCAATAAATATAAAATATATCCCGATGCTAAGTATTGTATTGCCATCCTATTTTGAGCAGGATAATGTCAGATATATCTATGAGGAGATAATCAGCGCATTAAACGATCAAAAGGAGATGGAACTGATCTATGTGGACGATGGCAGCCAGGACCGAACTTTCGATGAGATTAGAACCTTGGCAATGGAAGACTTCCGTGTGAAGGGGATCCGGTTATCACGAAATTTTGGTCAGCAGTCTGCAAATCTTGCAGGGCTTCGTGAGGCCAGGGGGCAACAGATCGTCATGATGGATGCAGACGGGCAGCACCCCCCTTCCCTGATCCCGGAGCTGATGCGAAAACTGTCGGAAGGGTATGATGTTGTGAATACGAAGCGGACTGAAATGGAAGGCTCTGGTTTTTTCAGGAGAATCTCTTCCAGACTATTCTACCGCTTTATCAATTTTCTTTCTGATGTGGATATCGATAATTCACAGGTCGATTTCAGGATCTTTAACCGTGATGCGCTGAATGCTTTCCTGGAATTCAATGAACAGAACAGATTCAACAGGGGTTTGTTTACATGGATGGGGTTCAGACAAACACAGATCGAATTCAGCGCAGGGGTCAGAAATTCCGGCCGATCAAATTATAACTTTGGAAGACTATTGAAACTGGCTATGGACGGTATCACCTCTTTTTCAACAAAACCCCTGAAGCTAAGTTTTTATCTGGGGTTAATAATAATTATACTCGGTATTATTTATGGGATCTATGCGATTTTGAATTACTTTTTTGGTCATACAAATCCTGGTTGGACCTCCCTGTTGATCACAATATTGATCATTGGAGGTGTACAACTTTTTAGTATTGGAATAATCGGTGAGTATCTTGGGAGAATCTTCTATGAAACCAAGGGAAGGCCCCATTATTTCATTAGGGAAAGGGTATGAATACTTTGATCACAAACAACCAAACGGTCATTCCATCAGGATGATGTTCCTGGTCTTTCGGTCAATTTTGAATTCAGGAAGTTTCAAAACGATATAATTCTCTTTATCGTTTACATGCAGGGTATCAATTTTCTCTTGAAATGTCTCCCTAAGGATTTCCGGGTCGCTGTCAATTTTTCTGACAGTAAAATTGAATACCGGATTTCTATATTTTCCTTTACCCCCATCGTGGTACCAGTTCTCATTTGTACTATGATAAAAGGGCCTCAGTGTCTGCCCAAAAACTGCATAAATTCTTACGTCGTTCCGGGAAAACATGGTGATATATTTCGAATACCAATAATCGCCAATCCCATACTTGAGGTTGTGCTCCTCCTTCAGCTGGTCAACAATCCGCGCTTTCTCCGGATAGAAATTAAAATACTGATTCAGGCCCCTGCTGAATTCCACGTTCATAATCCTGGTAATAAATATGACGATGAAAGTAATCGTTATTAATGGAAGGGCGTATTTCAGGATTATCGTTGTGAATCTTTCCGTCCTTTCCCATGCACTTAAAATAAGCGGCAGTAGCATGATCCCCATATAGAAGGCCATGATATTAAACCTGATAATCGATATGGCAACAAAAGCACCATTGATTACCGGAGTCAACAGGGTTATGGGTAAATATGCAGTAATAATGATGATTAGGTATTCTTTGTAGATGTTCTTATCCTTTCCTGATGGGGCAAGGATTTTTTTTGAGGCAAATACGATGTATATGATCGCCAGAATAAGCGAGAGCAGGAAAATAATCAGGATGCCCCTTTCAGCATGGTAATTCCTGAACAAACGCAGAAGGTAATCAATGAAGGTGTTCCAGGAAACAGAAAGGTTTTCAAAATTGAACATTTTAAAACCTGTGTCAATAATGTGAATATGGTTGCTTAGTTTGAGAAACCTAAAAAAAACAAGGCCCAGGATTGTAGCCAGAATGATCATTGATATTGGCAGCATAAGGGCTTTTCTGTGAGCCCTGTTAAACATCAGAATAGTCAGAGGAAGAAGACTGAAAATGAATTGAGAGATAAACAGGCGGTCATTAAAAACCCCCAGCAAGGTGGAAATGAATAGAAGAATCAGCGTTTGCCTTGACCGTTTGCGCAGGAACATGATCAGGAGATTCAGACTCAAAAGGAACATTATAAATGATCCTATATGATAGGAAATGCTTATTACCTGGAACGTGAGATGGAATCGTTGGGTAAAAACAGGGATAAGCAGGTAAAGGAACATCAGGAAGTTGAATGCAGTCGCATATTGAAGAGAATTTTTTCTTTCAGTCTGCCTGAATAACCAAAAGATCAGTAATAGGATCGAAAGATACTGAAAGATGCTAAATAGAAAATTGGCGGTGATAAAATTGCCTGAGATTAACATCAATATAGAATAGAAGAACATATCAGGAAAGAAGTTTGGCGCAGCGTTTAGATGCCACCCGGATAGGCCTGTACCATGTCGGAAGATGTCCAGATATATAACCGGATCATACAGCATGTCGGAGTTGAAATATTTTTGTGAGAAAGCTGTATCTCCTATGTCTGAAAAGATGAGCAGAAGGAATCCAAGACTCAGGAGTACGGAAAAAACAAACCAGATACATGCTGATGATCTAGAAACAGAGTAATTTGTCTGTGGCATTTATTATCAGGGTTGAGATTGAATTTCTCCTCTGTAAAAATAAATAAAACCTCAGGAATCTAAAACGAATACAAGATTTTCTTGCCGAATTGTTATTTAATAATTATTACCAGGGCATTTAGTTCAGACAGGAGTGGTTTTTCCGCTGAAATTTTAGGAGTAGAATTTCCGATTTTCAGCTACCCCTTTTTTTTGATGCCTCATACTCCGTTACCAACTCATTGATCAGCTCCTTCACCGATAGGATCTTGTCGATCCTCCCGGCATTGGTGCCGGTAAAGACGAATCCATCTTCGAGGTTGCCCTTGTATGCCTGCAACAGTGCATCGGCTATACAGTAGGAGGTTGTCTTCGGATCGCACGATTTGATGCAGTGGTGCATGCAAACCTTCGGTCGCCGCTCCCCCTTCACCGCCTCATCCAGAAATTTGTTGAAGATGGTCCGTCCGGGCATGCCCACCGGACTCTTGATGATTTGTATATCTTCGGCTTTGGCCGCTACAAAAGCATTCTTGAATTCGGGAGACGCATCGCACTCCTCGGTAGCCACGAAACGGGTACCCAGCTGCACGGCAGCGGCGCCCTGCTGAATGATTTTATGAATATCCTCCCCGCTGTAAATTCCTCCAGCGGCAATTACGGGTACCTCTTTGTTGAACCGCGCTTTCAGATCGCGTGCCACCTGCAATACTTCATCAACCAGGTTTTCGAGTGAATTGCTGATCTCCTCCAGCGCATTGGCTTTGAAGCCGAGGTGACCGCCGGCCTTTGGGCCCTCAACCACAAATGCATCCGGCAGGTAGTCGTAGTTCTGCTTCCATTTATTGGCAATGATACTGGCGGCCCTGCCCGAAGAGACGATCGGAACAAGCTTCGTTTTCGATCCCCCGGTAAGGTATTTGGGCAGATCGAGCGGCAGTCCCGCACCAGAAAAGATAATATCAATGCCCTCCTCAACCGAGGTGCGCACCATCTCTGAGAAATCTGTCAGCACCGACATGATGTTTACTCCAATTACACCGGCCGATAGCTCCCGCGCCTTGCGGATCTCCTGTTTAAGCACCTCGATGTTCCTCTTCTTGTAATTGACCCGTGCCTCCCTGTCGGTCAGTCCGATCGCCACGGTCGATATAATACCGATTCCTCCCATATTCGCCACGGCAGATGCCAGTCCCGACATCGAAATACCAACCCCCATACCCCCCTGAACAATAGGAAGACGAATCT
>CAYOVC010000277.1:0-4292 GCA_964407305.1 uncultured Bacteroidaceae bacterium
AGCGTCCCTCCCGGTTGTTAACCGGGATGCTCTGAACCAGCTGAGCTAAGCTCCCTTTACTTTCTCTTTGAACTCTCTCAGCGTCCCTCCCGGTTGTTAACCGGGATGCTCTGAACCAGCTGAGCTAAGCTCCCAAAAGCGGGTGCAAATATAAATCCTATTTTTCAATTTCACAAGCAGAAATCCAAGTTATTACTTTCATCTTTCTCACAAACTAAATTGATTATGCCTCCAATTTGAGAGAATTTTCCATAATCATGTTCCCTCAATTGGTTAATTTTGCTCAGAAGTTTTTACTTTTCCATTCGCGAAGTTGAAAAACATGTACTAAAATGAAGAAAATCCTCCTTTTAATCACCTCTCTCCTCCTCCCCCTGATACTGATTTCACAGGTAAAAGCACCTGAATTCCCTGCTAATAATCCTGCGTCAAAATATAATATTTCCTGGACCGAAAAACTGGCCTGGAACAACATAGTTGCTGTAAACCCTGGTGCGCCGGATCTTTTGTCTCAGTTTAACGCTCTCCAGGATCAACTGGTTATGCTAGGTGGTGGGGTTATTTATTTTCCTCCGGGGAATTATCATTTCACAGATCATATCCTAGTTAAGCCCAATATAATAATTCGCGGAGCTGATCCTTCAAGAACCGATAAGTATAATCCTGCTGTACCGGAAGAAAGACTTATGCCCATTATTGATGCCCGAGACAGGAGGTATGAACTTGCTACAAAATTTCATTTCCCTGAGTACGATGGTAGAGACAGGTCATCTGCATTCAAGGGAATTCGAGCTGAAAATCCGGATAAGGCCAGGAATATCGGAATTCTGAATCTCGAAATTCAAAATGGACATATTTCTATAGGAACAAAAGAATCACTTATTAAAAACGGATCCGGGAATCCCTCAAGTGGAAATATATTGGTATTCGGGAATATTTTAAAAAATGCAGCAGTAGCAGGTAATGAGGTTCCAATTGCCGGTCAAGGTGAACATCAAATCTGGATGGACCGTGAACTGGGAGCAATTACCATTTATGCCGGAGAAAACATTATGGTAGCAAATAACCGGATCCCCAAAAGCGGTGAATCAAACTTTTTAATGAAAAACTGTAAAATTTATCCCTCCCGGGAAGCCTGGGTTGTAAAATCCGAAATGACTACAAAGGATTTATGGTTTGAATATGATAATCGTACAGGGATTAGAGTGAATTATATGCCGATCATTGAGGGATTAAGCATCTGGAAAGAGTACCCGCAATTTGAAAAAGCCTGGCAAACGGGTGAAGTCGAAAAACTGGTAACTCCGGGCTCCCTGGCAAAAGGTATCATTATCCGCGAAAACTATGTCTTTTCAACGGGGAAAGGCGGCATTAAAACTACAGGTCGGGGAACCAAGGTCGCTTTTAATATTATCAGGTGTTTACCTGAACTTCCCCTCTCAAGCTCTAATGGATTATTTATGGACGCTTTCGTAAATGATGTCCGTGCCGTGGAAATAAGAGGTTGGGAATGGACTATTGAAGGTAACGACTTTGAGGTATATAGTAATTATACTCCAGATGGAATAAAATACAATGACGGGGAAGGATTGATGCATGAGTCGTGGGAAAACATAGATATAAGGAATAGTATCATGCGGAATAATGTGGGAAACCAGTACCTCTGTTTCTGGAGAGTCCCGGTGAACGGTTTATTAATTGAAGGAAACCGGATACGTACCAAGCTGGAATGGCATGCAATTTTTGTGAACAGCCAGACGCGTTTTTCAAAAGACAATTTAGTAGACCTGCCTACAAAGAACGTAATCATTCGCAAAAATATTACAGAAGGCGGGGGTATTAAACTTCTTGGAGAAGGCCGTGGAAATAGTATTGTAAAAAACAGGCATACAATTGAAAATGAAGCCCGGATATTAGACAGAACAGGAGCACAATTAGAAGATAATAACGGATATTTACTTGATAATTAAAGAGACTATGAAGAAATCGGTAATGTTTTTCGCTTTTTTAATGTTTAGTTTGAGTGGTCTTTTTTCTCAAAATATGTGGGAGTGTTCTACCTATCCGGATGAAGCCGGCTTCACCCTGAGAATTGCACCAATGGTAGAAAGGCTGGCAGCCAACGGATTTGGTCGTCGCTCCCTGGCTGTGTCCGGTTGCCCGGATACTGGATTACCGGTTTACACCTGGGCGCTTGAAGGGGAGACCATCATTTCATCATATACCGGACGGGCTTATAAACAGGGGCCTACGGGTTATTTTGGTCCAAAATCCCGGAATGAGAAAGGAGAGATCATCGCATTTGGAGGAGATCCCCTGAAAAAAGATCTACCTCCCACCATTGCAGCTATGCTAATGGATCCCGGGAATGAAAGAGCAAGAGCTTACGTTTCCATCCCGGGAAATATGAGACAACAATATCATTTTGCCTGCAAAAACTGGGCGAGATTCTATCCTTTACTTGCAGATACTATGGGAAATCAATGGAAGTCGGAATTCTATAACTGGGTTGGATCCTATACAGAGTCACGCAGACCTTCTGATGGCTACAGGGAAGCACTTCCCCTTTCCACACCCCATAATCTAATCGGCCAACCAGGTTATGTCCTGGGAGGAAATCCTAAAGATGGAGGTACCGAAAACCATAAAACGATGTGGCGGACCAGTGCCCTGCTTTACAGTCAGCTATTCCCGGACACCTGTATGGTATCAGGGTATCCTGTAGAGAAAGCGAAAATGCTTGTGCAACAAATGATCACTGACTATATTGACAGAACCCTCTGGGTTGGTAATGGAGAATATGACAGCCAGGTATATTACCCTCACTCCATCGAAGCTTTTCTGAATCTTTATGATTTTTCTACAGATCCTGTAATTAAGGCTGTTGCAAAGTTCATTCTGGATTATTATTTCGTAACATACGGCTTAAAAGTTATGGATGGAGCAATTGCAGGAGCACAGAAAAGAGGGTACCTTCCTGCGGGAGAACCTTCTGAAATGGAAGTAATGCAGTGGGCATTCTTTGAAAACAGCTCTGCCGATATGTCAAAAGCAATCACTACTATTCAACAATCAACCACAACTTACAGGCCCAATAAAATTATTTGGGATATCGTGAATAAAAACCTTGAACTTCCATTCGAAGCCCGTATGAGTCGGCCTTTCTATCACATGGATCATGCCCATGCATTTGCAGAAACATTCTATTGCTCTGAAAGTTTTGCTATGGGAAATGTGCAAATGACTATTGTAGACAATCCAAACCAACAAATGGTATGGTCACTGGTGGCAAAAGGAACCGACGGACCTCTATGTTTCAGCGGCGGTCATCCTATGCGCGGAAGTACCTCCGGTCACAGTCCTTATACTCAGACCCTGCAATCCAAAGGTGGCTTCATCCTTCTTACAGCACCAACAAAAATTCTTGAAAACCCGGATTCTGTAATAGCTCCCAATTATTCAAAATCGGAACGACCTAACCTATGGCACCTTCCCAACAGTGAACAAGGGGCAAATTACCAGCTGAAAAACCGGCAGAGATATGCTAAAGCTGAATTAAAGACTTTAAATCCTCTGAAGGATGAGACCGCACAAGCCTATGAGGATTTTTTTGAAGATAATAGAGGCTCAGCCTCTTCATGGCTATATTACCCAGCAGAGTTAACTCCATCAAAAATAGGGGAGAACTGGTATTTTGAGGCCAACAATAGCTTTGTTGCTGTTATTCCATTGACAAAAACCTCCTATATTGTTGGCCCCGATCCAATGATTGCCGGTAATATAAAAGGAAGTGCCGGTAAATTCTTCCAGGATTATAACTTATTAATCTTTCCAGGGAAAGTTTCAGGCTACATTATTGAAACAGGAGAGAAAAAAGTGTATGAAAACATTGAAAATTTCGATAAGGCAATACGGTCTCAAGCTAGAACAGATCTGTCAAAACTTAAAAAAGACCTAATAATAAAGCATACAACCCTGTCTGGTGATATTATGGAAATGAAGTATTACCCTGAAGGGCTTAGATGCCAGGCCCGTATTAACGGGGAAGTTCAGGATTGGGATAATTTTACAAAGGGGGCCGTCTATGAATCCCCGTTTGTAAAAGTAAAAGAGGGAATGATGAGTATCACTAATGGACAGGAGGGATATAGTGTAGAGATCAGGGATGGAGTTCCGGTATATAAATGAGAACTGAAAATACAATCACTAGCACTATATATAATATCATTTTCAAGAAAGGCAACAACCGGAACGAAGTGGAGCTCATGAGGCCGACGAAGGAGGAGGAATAA
>CAYOVC010000278.1:0-4279 GCA_964407305.1 uncultured Bacteroidaceae bacterium
GAAACCCGGTATTCGCCGTATTTAATGATGGTGTAATGGTATATGTGGATGAAGATAAGAAAGGTGTTAAAGGTGGTTTTGCAGTGGGTGGCTACAACAAATCCAAGAATGGAGTTACACAGGATTTTCTTCGGATTACACCAGATAGTGTAAGGATCTATGTGCCGGATGATGCAGAGTCCAAAGGAGTGAAAGGTGGATTTGCTGTTGGAGGATATAAAAGCGGATCGAAATCCCCCTCCTTTAATTTTCTGGAAGTGAGCAGCAAAGAGACCAACATCCTGTTTGACACAACCAGCCTGGAGAAAGGCGTGAAAGGCGGTTTTGCAGTTGGTGGTTACAACCCCTCCAGCAAATCGGAGATCAGTCAGCTGATGTCACTCACCCCAGAAAACTACCTGATCGGTCAGGATGCAGGGATGAGCCTCACCGGGGGATTGTATAATTCTTTTATAGGATATCAGTCGGGGATCAGCAATACCAGTGGAAATGAGAATATTTTCATCGGTCGCTTTTCAGGATATTCAAACCTGGGAGCCAATGAAAACACATTTATAGGCAACTCCGCCGGGTACAGCACCACCAGCGGATATGGGAACGTGTATATTGGCAATGAGGCAGGTTATCAAAGTGTTTCCGGCTATTATAACACCTTTGTGGGTTACCAGGCCGGATACAGGAATGCCACTTTTTACAACTCGTTTTTTGGATACCAGTCGGGGTATAACACAACCACCGGGAAGAACAACCTTGCCCTTGGATGGCGTGCCGGATTTGGCGGGAACGATGGCCTGACAGGAAGTGAGAATATTTTTATGGGGTCAACCTCAGGTTACCGGAACACTTCCGGCGGCAACAATGTCTTCATGGGATTAAGTGCCGGATACAACAATACAACTGGTGCAAACAACATCTTTCTTGGAAATTCAAGCGGGTATAACACTGCAGATGGTGACTACAACATCTATTTTGGTTACAGAAGCGGCTATCATGCCGGCAATGGTGTAACCAACGATCCTTCCTACAATACCTTTATTGGCTATCAGACCGGTCACAACAACAGAACCGGACAGTATAATACATACATAGGTTACAACGCCGGTTATTCAGGAACAAATGCATCCGGTGGTAACAACGTATTTATAGGTGATAATACCGGGGTTTCAAACGTCTCAGGATATGCTAATGTGTTTATAGGTAATAGTGCCGGAAGCAGTAATACTTCAGGATACAGGAATGTTTTTATAGGTACCAGCAGTGGGAGTTCGAATACAACTGGACAATACAACGCGTTTGTTGGATATTTAAGCGGTGAGAATAATACAACCGGAACCTATAATTCCTTCTTCGGTTATAGGACCGGACGAAACAATACGGAAGGAAAATGGAACTCTTTTTATGGATTTCAGGCAGGGTATAACAATACTATCGGTGAGAACAATTCCTTCTTTGGTCCCAATAGCGGTAACAGAAACACTACCGGAAGCAATAATTCCTTTTTTGGCTATTATTCCGGATTTAACGGTACAACCGGTCTGAGAAACACCTACCTGGGATACAGAGCAGGTTATTCCGGGACTTCAGCTTCGGGAAGTGACAATGTATACATCGGAGTAGATGCCGGATATAGCAATACAACAGGAAGTAACAATATTGGTATAGGCAATTTGGCCGGAAACAGTAATACAACAGGCCTGTATAATGTGTACATCGGTCCAAGTTCAGGAACTTCCAATCAATCTGCCAATTACAATACCTTTATTGGTTACAGATCAGGACAGAACACCACTGCCGGATACAATACTATGGTTGGATATCTAGCAGGATCCAGCAATACAAGTGGATCTAATCAGGCCCATTTCGGATACTCAGCAGGTAGCAACAATACAGGTAATAACAATACATTTCTTGGTGCTGAGTCAGGATATCACAGTGGATCGGGTTCAAATAATGTTTATGTGGGGCTTGCAGCAGGACGGGGATGCACAGGAAGCTACAATGTTTTTATTGGACGATTTGCCGGATATAATGAACCGGATGTTAATAATCACAGATTGATTATTGCAAACAATTATACTGGGTCGGATAATTTAAACAACGCCTTGATTTATGGTAACTTTGCTGAAAATGAGCTTAGTTTCAATGCGGCTGTATTTGCTGATTCATACGGTTATACCTCTGATGAACGTTATAAGCGCGAAATTTACTCGATACAAAATGCCATCTCCAAGATTGAGGCCTTAAATGGTGTTTATTTCAACTGGAAACCAGATCTGTTTGAAGATAATAACCGGTTTAATGATAACCGACAAATCGGGTTTATTGCGCAAGAAGTAGAACAGGTACTTCCAGAGCTAGTAACTACCGGCGAAGATGGATATAAAAGCGTGGACTATGCTAAAATCACAGCTGTTCTCGTGCAGGCATTCAAAGAGCAGCAAGCAGAAATCGAGCAACTCAAAGCTGAGAATGAGAAATATGCTGCACTCGAAGAGAAGATATTGCTCCTGGAAGAGAAGCTGAAAATTCTCGATAATCTTGCCGAGAAATAAATCAATGGACAACAAGAAAAAAGAGGGCAGGTACCAGCGTATTCAGAGACAACTGGAAGAACTTTGCAACAAGTCAGGCACTCCCCTCTCCCGGATGGCTACGATTGCAGCGGTGTTGCATCATAAGATGGAGTATTTTTTCTGGACAGGCTTTTACCTGTATGAGCATGACCGTCTGGTCGTCGGTCCCTATCAGGGTCCCGTTGCATGCCAGGAGCTTGAAAAGGGAAAAGGTGTCTGCTGGGCAGCAATAACAAGGGATGTAGCGGTAATTGTACCCGATGTAACGCAATTTCCCGGCCATATTGCGTGCGACTCCAGGTCAAAGTCAGAAATAACGCTTCCTGTAAAGGATAAAAACGGAACCATCCTTGCCGTCATGGATGTCGATGCTGCCCAGACCAGTCAGTTCGATGAAGTGGATAAGAAGTATCTGCAGAATATCATTCAATTAATAAATATTTAGCCCTGGATAATCGCGCTTATCTTCTCCCGGATCTTGGCTACTGAATAGGGCTTGGTTATCAGCTCGTCAAAACCGGCATCCGCGTAATCTTCAAAAAATGATTCCGGATTATGCGCGGTCAGGGCAATGATTGGTATGGCATTGAACGGATACTCCATCTCGTTCCTGATAAAACGGGTTGTCTCTATCCCATTCATCACCGGCATTTCAATGTCCATAAAAATCAGGTGAAACGGCTGTTGTCTCAGCGCCTCAATGGCCTTTTCACCATTGTCAACCAACACAACTTCGTTACCGGTTAACCTGATCAATTCAGATAACAGCAACCTGTTTGTGGCTATATCATCTGCGACTAAAATACGAATGGATTCCATATATTTATTTATATTACAATATTAATTCATTATCCTTTACTGATTTGTGGTGTTATATGCTATTTTTCAACAGTCTGACCCAGTTGTAAACAATGAACCCCTCATCATCGGAACAGATATTTGGCTTCGCCGAGCTAAAGGTTCCACGGTGAAAAGAGACTTGCCTGCAGACAGACAGGTAATGCCATATATTTTTTGGAAATCCATCCATTAGACTTATCAGGAGGCCTTCCCTGACATCCGAACGGAGCATCATATCCAACTGCACGTCCCCCGCTGCATGAAGTGAAGTTGGTCCGTGAAAAACAGTAAAAAAATTGAATCCTCTGGAAAAATGATTAATTTTAGATGCATTAGTGCGGCATATGAGCAAAACCAAACATGGAGATTTATCAGCAACCTACATGCTAACCGGCTTTCTTACCGGATTGGTTGTTTCTGTAATCATCTATATCCTTGTTTTTCAAACAGGAAATCAGAAATTTACTTTTGACCTGATGGTGCAAATGCACCAAAACCATCCATTGCTATATGTCGCAGACGTATTATCACTTGCTGGATTGCTTGCCGGTTACCTGATCTCATTGAAATTTGAGCACTTGCTGGAGAGGATCAGCACAAAAGAGGCTGTCGAATCGTCCATTAACCGCTTTATAAAGTCAACCATTCAAAATCTCACAAAAGGAAACCTGAATGCGTCTATGACCCACGATGAGATCGATCCGGAGATTCTGCGAAGCCTATCAAATCTGCAGTCACGATTAAAAGAGAACAGGCAGGCAGAGCTTAGTGCCAGGAAGGCCGACGAGCAACGTAACTGGACATCCCATGGTTTGGCTGAATTTGGAGATGTGCTGCGCAGCCATTCATCCGACCGGGATAAACTT
>CAYOVC010000279.1:0-4261 GCA_964407305.1 uncultured Bacteroidaceae bacterium
TGGCGGTAATCAGGGAGCATGGCGGGAAGGTCCTGCTGAGTCACAGGGTCATCTCTATCGAAGCAGACGGCGGAACCATTCACTCCGTCACCTTTATCAATACCCTCCCGGGGGATCACGTCCCGGTAAGGGCCGCTGCCAAAGCGTTCGTAGCCAACGCCGCTTTACCGCAGATCGCCGGGATGATGTCCGGCGGATCCGGCGAAGGGATTCTTCAGGAGATCGAAGCGCACCCACTGGGGGCCTCACTGCTTACCGTCTACTACGGCTTCTCAACATCACTCAGGGAGCTGGGACACAAGCATTACTCAACCTTTGTATTCGACGAATCAGTGAAGCACCAGGGGGATATTCGCGCCAACAACCGGGCCGACTTCTCCAAAAGGGGGTTTACCTTCGTCGACTACAGCCAGGTAGATGCCGGACTCGCACCTGAAGGGAAAAGTGTGGGTGCCATCTGCTGTATCGATTATCTGTCAGACTGGGAAAATTTATCAAGAGATGAGTACAATGACAAAAAGAGGCAGGTGGGAGAGGTTATGACAGAGCGGTTGGAGAGGCTGATCCCTGACGTAAGCCGGCATATTGAACATGTGGAGGTGGGCACCGCCAAAACTGTTCATCGCTACACACTGAACCCGGGAGGAGCGGTCTATGGATTTGCCCAGCTCCCCAACCGTGCGCCATTGAAATCGACCGACGCGTTCAGCAACCTCTATATCGCCTCTGCATGGGGAAAATTCGGGGGAGGTTTCTCAGGCGCAATCTTCAGTGGGTATATGACAGCCGTGGAGATGCTGCGGGAGATGAAATAGGTCTGTTCTGCCCATGCTGTTTACCTGCTTGCCAGGGGAACGTTTTATATATTGGCGAGAAGTAATGCCTCTTTGTGCAGGCTTTGCTGACTAAATTATTCCATTACCTCCACCACAAACGGTTCGAACAGTCCGTAATCGATCAGGTCATAGTCAACACCTGAAGGCTGCTCTGCCGGTGCCGATTTAAAGCTCCACGGAGTAACCAGTCCTTGCTGTGTCACATTGTGGTGCGGACCAAACAGGTTCTTCAGTGATCCGGTTACAGTAACTGTGATGTTGTTCTCCCCCCTCTTTAAGTAAGGATCAATGCGCAGCTCATATGGTTGTTTAAAGATAGCTCCGGCCTGATTACCATTTACCTCCACGGTTGCTACCGTACCTGCCCATGCACCGAGACGTACCCTTACAGGGAGGCGATCACCCAAAATAAAACCGGCAGAATAAGTTACCTTTTCGCTGTAGAAGGGCAAACCCTGCTCTTTCCAGGAGCCTGTGCTTTTTTCTCCGGCCGCATCCAGGAGCCAACCCCTGTCGAGTGCGAAAACATCGAAGTTTCCCACCAGGTAGATTGGCTGGAGCTCGCAAAAGACCGACATGGGATCGGCAGTGATCTCGATGAGGTTATCGCCGGAAAGGACGCCTCCACTGATGTGGTAGATCCCAAAATCCTTGTCGAGCCACCATTCGTTCCTGACCGGTTCAAGGGTCATCCCGTTGAGTCGCACTTCATAAAGATGGGGCCGCTCAACGACAAGGCGAAGATCGTTCGTACGAAACCTTGAATCGGCAAAGAAGGGGTATTGAACGGTGAATCCCGTGCCTTCCGGAAAAGTATCCCTCTCTATGATCTCTGATTGATATTGGATCGCTGAGAACCACGGATTTTTTTCAAAACCGTGATAACGGAATATCCTGTCCTGCGCTTCAGCAAAATAGATCACCCCGGTTGTGTCATTGTTCAGGATCACACTGCAGTAATCGAGCTTCAGCACATTATCGCCCTGCACCTCTGTCCTGAAATCCGAGATATCCAGGGGCATTCCCGCTCCGCTCCACCGCCTGATCCTGCTGTTTTTTTTCTTTACCTCCCGGTCGCCAATGAATAGCAGCAGGCTGCCGGCCGGGGGAATCCTGGCATCAAAGCTCAGAATTTCATCAGTAACGACACATGGGAATTGCTCTGTCAATCCGGAAAACGGGTCCAGGTGCACCAGATCTACTCCACGGGTGATCATTCTTGCATGACAGGTCTCCTCTTTGCTGCTGTTCACCAGGAATAGCAGTTGTCCGTCATCAAGCTGACGCCGCATGTGGAAAAGTGTGCCTCCCTGCTGTTCGGATACAACAAATTCGTCCCTGTGCAAATAGCCGATGAGCCTCGGATCGTTACATCCGGAGAGCGAGAACCATTGATCGGCATGCCGGATGCTCCATTCGCGACAGCGGTCCGACGTCTTTCCATCAATATAGGACGGTGGCTGACACAATGCGATGACGATACCTCCGTTCTCCAGGTACTGCTCAAGCAGATCGGCTGTTTCGCTGTTGAGGTTCGACATATACTGGGGAATCACTACATAATTGTAGTTCCTCCTGCCAATAACAAATTGATCTCCCTCCACTGAACCATGGTTGCGTATGATATGTTCCGATCCCAGGTCATATTCGATCTGCTCAGATTCCAGCAGATCGATCAGCTTCCTGAATTCATCAGCGATCTGCCGCAGCCTGGGTTCAGGTTTAGAAGGATTGTATGTTATCCAGGCAGTGGTAGTGGGCTGGAGTACGAGTGTTTTGTTGATCTGCTCCCCGGTGCTGAGGGCCAGCGACAGGCGGGCAAAATAATCATTCATCATTACATACGCATCCTGGTATGGAGCGTGCCCCGAAAACGAAGGAGGGTAATCGTATTTTCGATCGCCGGCAAGCGACTGGAGTGCATGATGCTGGTTCATCATGTTCACTCCCAGCACGTAAAGCCAGTCGCCATTTCTTTTCATATCCTCAAAAGTCAGCTCCCACCCGGAGCCGCCATATGCTTCGCACAGGCGCCTTACCATTCCAAGTTGGTTTGCTACGCTGTTCAGCTCGCGAACAGCCCTTGCATTGCCAAACTGATCGGGCCTGCCCTCCCACGTATTAAAGAGCATATCAATACCGGGTACCTGGTGCCAGGCATACATGGCCATGTTATCCGGACCGTGATGCGGGGAGGGCCATCCATGCTCCCAATAGTGACCGGTCCAGGCAAGATTATGCGAGGTGCAATATTCATTCCAGGGTTTGGACCATCGATCGATAAACAGCTCCAGAAGCAGTTGATAATAGTTGTGCCGCATCTGTGCAGACATTTCATTCGACTCGACAAGGGAGGCCAGATGTGGCTCGGGACTGTAACCCCACCTCAATTCAAACTGATCAAAGAGTCCGGGAAACCACCTGATCAGGCCTTTACCGCCTTGCGAAGCGATATGGGGCTCATCGGTAAAGATACCGGGCACAATACCTCCAAAAAGTTTTTCCATCTGCTCTTCATAGCCTGCCATGGTAAACTCAATAAACATTTCAGTTACACCCGGAACCAGCAGATCAACATATGAATATCCTGCATACCATTCACTTACAGGATAATACACCTTTTCGAACAGAAAAAAAAACCCGGCTTTTCCAATATAGTCGCTGTAGGAGTTTGTAATATCTGTAACGGTATCATTAACCGACTGTATCAGCAGGTACTCTTTTGTGCTGTCGGGTCGCAGTTCCGTCTGTCGCACGAGGCGCAATGCATGACCCTCACGAAAGGAAAGTGGCATTTGAGCCGGAACGTGGCCGCCACCAAAGCCGCTCGGATATGAATTCTCATCATAAAGCCAGAGCGATAGGCCCTCTCTTTTGGCCCTTCGACCCGCATATGCAACCAAGTCGTACCACGCTTCGTTTGCATATTCTGTGACCATACCATACCGTGGATGGACAAACACACCGCCAAACCCCATTTCAGCGAAATCTGACAGCTGCTCACTGATCATTTTTTTTGAAATATCATCGTTCCAGACCCAGAAAGGAACGGGCCGGTATTCCACCGGCATTTCATCGAAATGTCTGTTCAGTTGTTTAAACGAGGTCAAATGGCGATCGAAGCCGGTATTCCTGTTGCAGGAAAAAAGCATCGTCAGGACGAAAATAGAAAACAGGAATCTTTTTACAATCATGGGATGCATTGTTTCGTACAAAAATAGTCAATGCAAAAATAGGGCAAATATTTATTTTACATGAATATATTTCAATACAAGATCACGAATGGCCTCCTGATTTCCAAAAATTCTTTCGGACAAATTTTCATCGCTGTATGAATGTAGCCGGGCAATAACATGATCGATCATTCCTTCCGGAAACACTCCCGCTTTTTCAAAAACAGATCTTTTCTTCAACAGCGCTGTTGC
>CAYOVC010000280.1:0-4206 GCA_964407305.1 uncultured Bacteroidaceae bacterium
GACATTCCGCCCCGCTGGGGCTACTGCTTCGATGGGACATTTCGGCTACAGACATTCCGCCCTGCTGGGGCTATGAATAGGGCTACTAAGGGAGGTTTATCTCTTATGCAAACCGCATTCTTTCTGTTCCTGGCCTTCCCACCACCAACGGCCGGCTTTGAAGTCTTCACCCGGTTTAAGTGCGCGGGTGCAGGGCTGACAACCGATGCTGGCAAATCCGCGTTCATGCAGTGGGTTAAAGGGTACATTTTTCTCCCGGATGTAGCTCCACACATCTTTCTCTGTCCAGTTGATCAGCGGGTTAAGCTTAATCAGCCCGTTCACTTTGTCCCATTCAATCAGCTGTGAGAAGAACCGGCTCACGGTCTGGTCCTTGCGCAATCCACAGATCCATACATCCAGGTCACTGAAAGCACGCTGAAGTGGTTCAACCTTGCGGATCCCGCAGCACATCTTCCTGTTTTCAACACTATCGTAAAAAAGATTGACACCCCGCTCCTTTACCATCGCCTCCACCTTTGCACTGTCGGGAAAATAGACGTCGATCTTTATACCATACTTTTTGTTGGTTTCATCGATGAGTTGGTATGTTTCAGGAAAAAGTCTGCCCGTATCGAGTGTAAATATCCGGGCAGATTTATCGATCGACAGGATCATGTCCGTAATCACCTGGTCCTCCGCTCCAAGGCTGGAGGCCAATGCGATTCGCCCTTTGTATTTGTCGAGAAAAAAACCTAAAAACTCAACCGGATCCTTCTTAGCAAACGATTCATTCCAACTTGAGATCTGTTCCTTCAGTTTCTTGTTTGGTTCCATAAAAATCAAATTCGATTAGAATATCCTGCAGGTTGTTGAGCTATACTGAAATCGGTTTACAAAGTCGACCGCGCTTATTTGCAACAGCATCACATTTTTTGCACCTGTAAACGGGCTTCTTTTTGGGCTTCTTTTTGCCCTCTTTCAAAACCTTCTTCACTCCGCTATCGCAAGCTTTCTTACTCATTTATACATCATTAAAAAGATCAACCAGCATGGATTTCACAGCAACCCATGAAAGAAACAATACAAAACTGAAGTTGTTTAGAAAATGTTCAGGTATTTGTGATAAATCTCCTGCGTTCGGACAAGGTGCTTTTTCATGATTGAATAGGCCGCTTCACCGTCCTTTGCAGCTATAGCTGCCAGTAATTCCTTGTGAGATTGAAGTGTATGCGCCTTTTCACCTTCAATGTTAGCATAGATATAACTCCGCATTCGTGGCAACAATGAATAGATGGGCTCCATTGTAATCTGCATGATCGGATTGGCAGTGGACTTGGTGATACTAAGGTGAAACTTGTTATCGAGATCCGCCTCCTTCTGGGTGTTGTCCGGATCACATTTTTCAAAGTCTTCAAGGTTTTTCCGCAGTTCAGCGACATGCTGTTCCGTTCTGTTGGTAGCTGCAAGTTTGGCGATCTCCGGCTCAAACAACATCCGCACCTCAATGATCTGTGTCAACAGATTCTTATCAAATTTAAGATCATAATAAAGGTTCAGCGACTTGATGGCATCCTCAATGTTTATCTCCGAAACATACATTCCGCTCCCCTTTTTAATATTGATCAGTCCCCTGGCACTCAATCTTCTGAGAGCTTCACGCAAAGCGGTTCTGCTTACACCGAAAGACTCACACATTTCTCTTTCGGTAGGGAGTTTGGATCCTAAAGTCAGCTTTTTTTCACGAATCGCATTTTCAATGGTACGTTCGATTTTTTGACTCAGGGTCTGACTGGTAAGGTTCTGAAAAATATCATCCATCTTTTAACTGTCTTATTATTAATTGCTTATATGAGCGTCGCTTATAAAACCTGACTTGCTGATCAAAAAACCGGACTGTCAAAGATATATCTTTTTAGTAAGCGAAGGGCATCATCTTTTTCACTTTATTACCTTTTCTATCATATACATTACAGATTCATAGGTTGTTCCACTGTTTTTTGACAATCCGATCTCACAGGTTCTGCTGTTCGAATATCCTCTTTCGGCTCTGGCTCCATTCACCTGCAGGTGTCTGAGCGCCCAATCATTGAGTCCCGGTTCGGTAAATCCCTTATCACCCGCAAATCCGCAACAACCGACCTCCTCTGGAAACAGTGGTTCACAAACACAGGCTTCCGCAACCTTTCTGAATTTGTCTTCAATCCCCATCTTAATACTGCTGCATGTTATATGAAAGGCCATTGATCCCTGGAGCTTTTCAATTTGAATATTGCCAAGTAGAAAATCGTGGATGAATTCAACCGGTTCGTAGATCTTTAACCGCTTATCCAGAACTCTTTTCATGCGATAAACGCAGGGGCTCGTATCGCAAAGAACGGGATACATACCAGTTTCCGATGCCCGTAACAATTTTGCCTCCAGCATCCTGGAGCTGGCATCCGCAACCTCTGTGAACCCTTTGCTTTCCCAGGGCATTCCGCAGCAAAGATTCTCCATTTCATCAGGGTATATCACCTGATAGCCTGCCCTGTTCAATACCTCTTCAGTAACGTGCATCAATGAACGCTGCTTCCGTTCAATACCCGGAGGGCCCATTACCTGGTTAATGCAACTTGGGAAATAGACTACCTTCTTTTTGTCCTGCTGTAGACCATTCACACGTTTTTGAATTTTAGCCGGAGCCGGAAGGTACCGGTTCCATTGGGGAACTGTTTTGAAAGTGACGAATCTGACTGATGCTGCGACAGCTCCGAATAGCTTGCTCCCCATCATCCAGCGAAGGAAATTCACAGTTCCAAGTCCGGATCGTGTAACCCATTTCACAAATCTGAAATTACGGCGAACCCAGGCAGCAACTGAGCGGGCGCCTGCTTTGCGGAAAAGCTTCTCTTCCCTGAGCTTTTTAATATATACCCCCGTGTCTATATCGACCGGGCATGATACAGAACATAATCCGTCGGTCGCACATGTCCTGTCACCCGCATAATCAAAGCGTCGCGCAATCTTTCGGGTTTTTCGCTGATCTGTGCCATTTAACTTTAAAAGGCTTAATCCACGTTGAACAACGATTCTCTGCCTGGCAGAAAGTGTGTAACCGGTAGATAAACAGTTTACTTCACAAAAACCACACTCAATGCATTTATCTACAGATTCATCGATAACAGGTAGTTTTTTAAAGTTTTTCAGGTGTGCCTCAGGATCATAATTGATAATAACATCCGGATTAAGTATGGCTTTTGGGTCAAAGGCATTCTTAATTTCAACCATCATCCCATAAAGTTCGATGCCCCACTCGTATTGCACAAAGGGTGCCATATTGATTCCGGTACCATGCTCTGCTTTCAGCGACCCATTATATTTGTCAACGATTAATTTAACCAGTGAACCGATCAGTTTTTCATACCTTTTTACCTCTTGTTCGTCTTCAAAATCCTGAGAAAAAATAAAATGGAGGTTGCCATCCAACGCATGTCCGTAAATAACAGCATCGCTGTAACCCAGGTCATCCAGCATCGACCGCATATCTGCCACCGCCGGTGTAAGATGCTCAAGCTTCACTGCAACATCTTCAATGATAACCGCTGTCCCCGGTTTTCTCATACCGCCAACTGAAGGAAACACGCCTTTCCTGATATTCCAGAAGTTAAGAATTTCCCTGTGGTCCCTTGCAATAATGAATTCACGCTCAAGGGCCATTTTTCCTATCGCTCCCTCCGCACTTTCAATCAACTTCTCAAGTCCGGTTTTATCCTCAGCTTCCAGGTCGATCAGCAATGCGGCAACGCCCTCATCGAATTGCCGGATATAATCCGGAATACCGGGCTTGTCTTCCACCGCCCGAAGCGCCTGCCGGTCCATCAGTTCAATGGCTGAAACACCGGCTCCCTTCAGCAATGGAACAGCATTACACGCTTCCATCAAAGATTTGAAATAGATCATGGATGAGGCCCTTTCGGGCTTCAGGGGAACGGCACGGAATGTTGCCCCGGATACAAATCCAAGTGTTCCCTCGGACCCTACCATCAGGTGTAGTATAATATCAAACGGATCATCGAATTCAGTAAATGAATTCATGCCGTATCCACATGTATTCTTGATCCTGTATTTTTCCCTGATAAGATCCGAAAGCTCACGGCTGTTCCTGATCCGGTCCCTAACAGACTGAACTGTTTTTATGATTTCGGGCCTTGCAATCTCAAACGCCCTTCTGCTCTTTTCATCAGC
>CAYOVC010000281.1:0-4204 GCA_964407305.1 uncultured Bacteroidaceae bacterium
TTCATAGTCATCCAACAGGCAGCACCTCCGCAGGTATACACGCCTGCTAATTCAAAAATTTTGTTTTGATCCGGCTGCGATATAAGATTCAACAGCGCTATCGAATTCCAGGGCGCTGTCGGATCCAATAGCGCTATCAAATTCTACGGCGCTGTCGAATTCAAAAGCGCTATCGGATGTATGGTTCATTTTTTAAGCATTTTAACTCTTTTACCCCTTTTTTATAAAGGTATACTTTGTTTTTTATATAGAATCATTATTTATTACCCATGTTTTTATAGGGTTTGTTTATTTTTTTGTTGTCTTTTTAATTTTTACCCCCTATTTTTGGAGCGCACTTTAATATCAACTTATTAAACTATAAAAATGAAATCTTACACGCGAAAAGTCTTTTTCAGCCTTGTAATGCTGTTAACTGTATACACGGTAATGGATGCATCGGATGGAAACGGCATTGACAGTGGTGCCACTGCCTGGATGCTGACTTCCACCGCATTGGTTTTATTAATGATTCCGGGGCTGGCCATGTTTTACGGCGGACTGGTACGATCGAAAAACGTATTGGGCACGATCATGCACAGCTTTGCTGCAATGGGGGTCATGAGTGTCCTCTGGGTTATTGTCAGCTACAGCATGTGTTTTGGTCCGAATGTACTGGGGGGCTGGATTGGCTGGAACCCCGATTTTATTATGCTGAAGGGAATTGATGAATCGATCCTGGATGCCGGAGTTCCCGAGTATGTCTTTTCCATGTTCCAGGGAAAATTTGCGATCATCACACCTGCGCTGATTGCCGGAGCCTTTGCTGAAAGGGTCTCTTTCAAGGCATACATTGTCTTTATTGCCCTCTGGGGATTATTTATCTACAATCCACTGTGTCACTGGGTATGGGCAGAGGATGGATTCCTGTTCAACATGGGAGCCAATGGAGCCATCGATTTTGCCGGCGGTACGGTTGTTCACATTTCAGCTGGTGTAAGCGGTTTGGTAGCTGCCATATACATTGGTGCCAGGCGGGGGTTCCCTTACCAGGCGGTAAGACCCAATAACCTGGTGATCACCATGCTGGGGGCCGGTCTGCTCTGGGTGGGCTGGTTTGGTTTCAATGCCGGCAGCAGCGTATCTTCCGGTCTCTTAACAGCACAAGCCCTTACAGCTACACAGGCCGCAGCTGCTTCAGGGGCTCTGGTCTGGATGATCATTGAAGGTGTTCATCGCGGCAAAGCCACAGCACTGGGATTTGCATCAGGCATCCTGGCCGGACTGGTTGCGATCACCCCGGCGGCAGGTGTTGTGCAACCCGGTGGAGCCCTTGCCATAGGGGCAATCTCTTCTATCATCTGTTACCTGGCCATTTTTATGAAAAACAGATTGGGGTATGACGACACGCTGGATGCATTCGGACTGCATGGAGTTGGAGGTATCGTCGGAGCACTGAGCCTGACCTTCTTTATCCGTCCATCCTGGATGGCCGGAGCCGCCGAAGCCGCAGGCGGCAGTTGGACCGTCTGGCAGCAATTCGGTGTTCAGGCAGCGGCAGTGGGCATTGCGATCGGCTATGCAGCGGTGCTAACATTGGTTCTGATATTCTTAGTGGACAAGATCTTCAAAATCCGTTCCTCCGATAAAGAGGAGATGGCCGGACTTGACAGATCATATCATGGAGAACGTGGATACGGACTGATTAATCCGAATTAACGTCATATTCTGAACAGAAAAAATTCATCAGTCGGACATGGAACCACACCTGGCGAATGGCCATTACGAATAGTTTCAGGATCCGACTGAATAAAAAAAACAGCAGTAACATGAAATTAATTATCGCAGTAATCCGGGAAGCGCAACTTGACGAAGTACGTGAAGCACTTATACAGGCAGAGATATCAAGAATTACCGTATCAAAAGTTTCCGGGCACGGACAGCAGCACCAGGCTGAATATTTCCGCGGACAAAAGGTCATTCCAAACCTGATCCCAAAAATCAAGATCGAAATAGCCGTGAACGACGAGTTCGTCGATGTAACGGTCAACACGATCATTCAATCGGCCCGCACATCCAATGGTGTTGAGGGGGAGATTGGTGACGGAAAAATCTTTATTCTACCGCTGGAGGAGTGCATCCGCATCAGAACCGGCGAAAAGGGAGGATCAGCAATATAATCCGGTCAGGACCCATGGGTGAACCGCTCCATTTACATGGAGTGATCTGCTCCATTTACATGGGATAAACAGAAGTTTATCGGGTAAACCATAATGTTTAATTTCTTCTGGAACTTTTTCAGTACAAAAAATCCATTCAGTATTCTTATTTTTGTGAATACTGAAAAAAACTAAATGATGGTTCACTCACCTGTATCCTTTCGTTTCGATTTCGATGAACTGAACATCTCCGGTGATCTGCTTCCGCCGCTGATGGGTTATGATGACCCTGTTGCTGCTCCCGAACCGGTGCTGGAGTCCATCGGCGAACTGCTGAAAAACGGTCAACAAATATGCAATATTCGCGGTGGATATATCCTTTATGACAAGGTCCACATCGATCCGGTAAACAATAAAGTTACATGCCATGATCAAGAATTCACCACCGAAAAGATCGTTACCCGACAGCTGAAAGGGTCGGAAAGCGCAGCTTGGTTTCTCTGCACGGCGGGCGAGGAGATTTCCGGCTATACCCGCCGGCTCATTGATGAGGGCGATTTTATGAAAGGGTACGTCGTGGATGTTATGGCCAATGTAGTGGTTGAGGCAGCGATGGACAGGATCCAGTCAAGCCTGGAAGCAGCAATGGAAAAGTCAGGACACAAAATCACCAACCGTTACAGTCCGGGATATTGCAACTGGGATATTGCCGAGCAGAAAAAACTATTTTCGCTTTTCCCTGAAAACTACCTTAACATCACCCTTTCAGAATCCTGCCTGATGATCCCTGTAAAGTCGGTATCAGGTATTATCGGCATAGGTAAGGATGTAATATTCAATAACTATACCTGTCACTTCTGCAGCGACAAAGCTTGCCTTTACCGGAGTAAGGGTAGAATTTAATAGTACAGTCCCGCACCCGGACCAAGGGGTAAACCGATCCAGACCCAAAGGACGAGCAAAATCGTCCAGGCCAGGAAGAAGGCGATGGAATAGGGCAGCATGGTTGCAATGACCGTTCCGATACCCGAATCCTTATCATACTTTTGAAAGAAGGCAATGATCAGCGCAAAGAAGCTCATCATCGGAGAGATAACATTCGTTACGCTGTCACCGATCCGGAAGACCACCTGGGCCAGCTCAGGGGAATAACCAAGGAACATGAAAATGGGAATGAATATCGGTGCGATTAGGGCCCATTTTGCGGATGCGCTGCCCATGAACATATTCAGTATAGCAGCAAAAATCACAAACATGATCAGCAGCGGGATCAATCCCAGGTTCATAGCCGATAGTAGTCCGGCGCCCTTAATAGCGATGATCATCCCCAGGTTACTCCATTTGAAGTAAGCTACGAACTGTGCCGCAAAAAATACCAGCACCATGTAGGTCGTCAGTGTTTTTAAAGCATCGCCCATGCTGTTCATCACATCGGCGTCGCTTTTAAACTTTTTCGTCACCACACCGTAGGTAATCCCTGCAGCGGCACAAAGGATTACCAACCATGCAACCACACCCCTGATCAGCGGAGAGTTGATCACCGTACCATCCTCACCCCTGAGAAAGCCGTTCTCCGGAACCACGCCGATAAGTATAACGGCAACTACAGCAAGCGTGGCAACACCGCTCCATTTGACGCCCCTCTTTTCAATGGGAGTTAGAGGTCCGAACTCATCATTGTGTTCAACCCCTTTGCTGTCATAATCACCCAGTCTCGGAGCAACGACCCGCTCTGTCACAACAGTTCCGACAAATGCAACCAGGAACGTCGAAACGATCATGAAATAATAGTTTGCTGTCGGATTCACATAGTAGTCGGGATCTACGATCTGTGCCGCCTCTGTACTGAGTCCGGCCAGCAGGGGATCGATAGAGCCGATCAGCAGGTTGGCTGAGAACCCGCCCGATACCCCGGCAAAAGCAGCTGCCATCCCTGTTATCGGGTTTCGGCCCACCGCCTGGAAGATTATACCAGCCAGGGGAATCAACAAAACATATCCTATATCTGATGCAAAGTTCGAAACAATCCCGGCAAAAACCAGTACGAAGGTAAGCAGTCGCCTGGG
>CAYOVC010000282.1:0-4159 GCA_964407305.1 uncultured Bacteroidaceae bacterium
TGTTCCACTGGTATTTGACAAATATGTTCTTATTACCGGGTACATTTGCGGGACTGACCACTGAGGCGATGTGGGTAGCCACAGAGACCCTTCCTCCTAAATTGTAGCGAATATCCAAAATGAGTTCGGAAATTCCCTTCGCTTTATAGTCTTTAAAAATATTGTCAAGTGAGTCGACCCACTTGTCATTTTCTCCTGCACTGAAACCAGTATAAACGATATAACCGATCTCTACACCTTCATAATCAATGATTTCGTGATGCAGAACCGGGTTTTCCTCAATGACCAGGGCTGTCAGCGCTACCTCTTTCCCATTCAGAACGAAACTACCATCGATGTAATCAGCAAATTCCAGCAGAACATTTTCGGAATAGAACAGGTCAATGTAGTTGTTGATTGTAATTGTTGTTCCGTTTATATCAGTTATGATTTCACCGCGTCTGATCCCGGCCAATTCGGCAGGCGATCCTTTTGATACATATTCAACAACAACGATAACTTTATCACTATCCTCAAAACCAACAAAATACGGAGAGATCCCTATAGATAAGGAAATATTGTTGAAACTGTTGATCAATGCCTCGTAGTCATCAACGATCCATGAAAACCTGTCATTTTCATTCAGAATGCTATAAAAAAAAGCTTCAGGATCCGTCTCATCAGTCGGATACAAGGTCTGATCCACCTCATCGGCCCAAAGATACACATCTGTCATTTCATCCCAGATCCAATCAATAATTATCTCATTTTCTGTTGGTTCCGGATCCTTACATGAAAAGGGAGCCAGAATAAGCGCCGCGATATAACCTACAAAAATTACTTTTCTCATTTGCTAATAAATACCAATTTATTTTACCTTTTGTAACCTAAAAATAGATGAAATTGTTTAGGATGATGCAAAAAAAATGCCAAAAAATGGCGGGATGATCCTTTCCGGCTCTTAAAAAAATGGGGGGGTTAATATGCGTTGCTCTTTTGCAAAAGAGATACAGAATCTATTATTTATCATCCTCAGCTTTACCGGTCATAGGTACAAATCTGACCGGATATTTCAGTTCGCGAATCAGTTTGCCGCGCTGACTCTTTTTCATTACAACCAAAAACTGGATCTGATCCTGCGGTCCGAGAGGTATAACGATCTTTCCTCCTGGTTTCAACTGTTCCTCAAGCGGTTCAGGCACCTCCTCGGGTGCACATGTTACTATGATCCTGTCGAACGGTGCATGCTCCGGCCAGCCCTCATAGCCATCCCCGATTTTTACATGCACATTCCTGTACCCGAGTTCCTGCAGTGTTTTTTTTGCATTTTGTCCCAATTCAGGCACAATCTCTATGGTATAGATCTCTGCCTGAAACGCTGCCAGTACAGCAGCCTGGTAGCCGCTTCCGGTCCCGATTTCAAGAATTTTCATATGCTGTTCAGGTTCAAGCAGCTGTGTCATTGAGGCTACAATCACTGGCTGGGAGATCGTTTGACCGTATCCGATTGGCAGGGGATTATTTTGGTAGGCATAGGATTGCAACTGGTCGGGGACAAAAGCATGTCTCGGTGTGTGAAACATGGCCCCTAAAATAGCGGTGTCGTGTATGGAGATTCCAGGATAATCGACCAATTCCCTGTATACCAGATAGTGCCGGTCCTCAATACGCTCGTTGAATGCAGAATGTTTCCCCTGTCCTTCTGCAGGCAAAGTGAACAATAACAGAATGATGCCGGTAAAAACGATAAACCTCATAGGCAATTCAGGTAGATATTTTACCCAAGATAATAAATTTCATCAATACGCCAAAACCATATTCAGGAAATAAATACAACGGGTTTGGGGCCCTTCCGGTCATCCTGGCAGATGACCTGTTCCGATGCTCATCAAAAATAAATTTGCGATTCTCGTTTTTTTCTGTATTATGTGGGTGAATCAAATAATAAATAAATAGTATTATGATTGAGACAAAAATGTTTAATGAAACTTCGAAGCCGGATGCTGAAACGAAAAAGGATATCATAGATTTCCTGTTCAAACACCTTGAGCAGTTTGGTGATCCGCGTGAACACATTAAAAAGGCTGTCGACTATGCTCTGAAAGAGTATGATTCATTTGGTGGCTTTTTGCTGGTATCTTATGAAAAATCTGATATATCTGGCGTTGTCGTGGTGAACCGCACCGGCATGCAGGGATATATTCCCGAAAATATCCTTGTCTATATTGCTACACACAAGGAAATGAGGGGCAAGGGAATCGGCAAACACCTCATGAAGGAGACGATCAAAAATGCCGAGGGAGATATTGCACTGCATGTCGAACCTGAAAATCCTGCAGGTTTTCTTTACGAAAAGGTAGGTTTTACCAGTAAGTACAAAGAGATGCGTTATAAAAGTACGGCAAACTGATGCGCCGCGCATCGTACATAACAGAAATACATAAATAAACTGATCCGAAGGTTTTTCAAATACAAGAATGGCATATATTGAACTTGATAGTAAAAAGTTAACCGCGAACTTTAACTATCTCGACAAGTTGTTTAAAAAGAACAACATACAATTCTCGGTCGTTACCAAGATGCTCTGTGGTAACAAATTGTTCCTCTCAGAACTTCTCAAACTGGATATCAGCCAGGTTTGCGATTCCAGGGTATCCAACCTTAAAACAATCAAATCGCTGAAGCCGGATATCGAAACCATATACATCAAACCACCTGCAAAACGGGCGGTCAAAAGTGTGGTTCAATATGCAGATATCAGCGTAAATACGGAGATCAGGACCATTAAACTGCTTTCAGAGGAGGCACAGCGACAAAACAGGCCCCACAAGATCATTATCATGATTGAACTGGGAGAACTCCGGGAGGGGATTATGGGAGAGGACTTCATCGCTTTCTATGAAGATGTATTCAAATTAAAAAACATCGAAGTAGTGGGGATCGGAACCAATCTGACCTGTCTGTACGGCGTTTTGCCAAATCATGACAAGTTGATACAGCTTTGTCTGTATGAGCAGTTGGTAGAGGCTAAATTCAACCGGCATATTCCTTATGTTTCAGGAGGATCTTCGGTTACCATACCCCTTATTTTTCAGAAACTATTGCCCAAAGGGATCAATCACTTCAGGGTAGGAGAGACGCTCTACCTGGGTACGGATCTGTATAATGATTCCACCATTGATAAGATGCATTCCGATGTATTCAGTCTTTTCTGTGAGATCATTGAACTGAGTGAAAAGCCGCAGGTTCCCATTGGTGAAATGGGGCAGAACGTAGAAGGGAATACCTTTGAATTTAATGAGGAGCAATTGGGAAAGCGCTCATACAGGGCCATCATTGATATCGGACTGTTGGATGTTGGGGAGAGCCATATTCACCCGGTAGACGCAAATATAGAAATGGTAGGGGCCAGTTCCGATATGTTTGTGATCGACCTGGGCGACAATGAGAAGCATTATAAGGTAGGTGACCTGCTGGAGTTTAAAATGGACTACATGGGCGTTTTACGCACGATCAATTCAAAGTATATCGACAAGCGGGTAAAATAGGATTAACCATATCCAATGGTTCCCCCGGTAACCCCGGGATGATTTGCTAAAAAATTTCTCTTTTCCTTTAAAAGATGCTGTTATAACAGCGTCATTACATATCCCCCGATTTCACCTGTGGTGCATACAGAGAAAACAAACCGGTGAATCTGTCACTCTCAGAGGGAGCGACGACCGGGGTTACACCTGTTTCTGCCAGGGTTGCCGGTTAGGTCCTTGCCAAGGTCCTCCCGTGCTTTCTTCGCGATTTTTTCAAGCAGCTTACCAAAAAAAAACCCCAGTGTATTACACTGAGGCTCTTTTCTGGTGATTCAGCTGAGGCTCGAACTCAGGACCCCATCCTTAAAAGGGATGTGCTCTACCAACTGAGCTACTGAATCATCCTTTGTTTTTTCAAAAACGTTGCAAAGATATAATCTATAATTTAGAATGCAAATTTGAATGTCATTTTTTTATAATTTTTTGCATGACCAGTTTTTTAATTTTATCTTTTAATTTACAGTATTTTATTGTATTATTGTTTTTCATATTATCGTTTTAATAGGAAAATTGTAAATTTTATGGTGTATTTTAGCATCAAAAAGATGTTTCGTGTCCTTCCATAAAATCAAGTGTTTGGACTATAAAGTTCG
>CAYOVC010000283.1:0-4152 GCA_964407305.1 uncultured Bacteroidaceae bacterium
CGTCGAGCACGTTGACCGACCACCACTGGACGAAGAAGTAGACCAGCAGGGTGGGAAGGGTCTCGAAAGTTGTCTGTGCGATGTTTTTTGGAAAAAGGCTGATCTGCGCTGTATGGTTGGTGTTGAGGCGTGTGTAGACCTCTGTGATGCCGCCGTACTGTTGCAGAACAAACCAGGCACCGAGTGCGAAGGCGGTGAGGTAGATGATGCCGTTGAGCAGGTCGGTGCGTACCTTTAGGCGGAGGGAGTTTTTGGCGATGATGAAGGCGAGAAGGAGGGTGATGACCAGGAACGATTGGGTGTAGGTGACATCGAAAAAGACGATCAGCAGTTTCGAGAGACCGATAAACACCTGGGCGATAAAGAGGGCCACCACCAGGTAGCCCACATAGACGGCGCGGAAGAGGTGGAGGATCTTTGCCGGGCGACCTGAGAAGCGGAGGAGAATCAGCTGGTTATCGGTCATGAATTTCAGCCTGCTCCAGAGCGGGGCGAAGACAATGGGGAGGAGTCCGGCCCCCAGCACGCCGGTATAAAAGATCCAGAGTCCGGAGTACCCCTGCTCCGCTACGATGCCCATCTTTGAGAGGATATTGATGTTGTCGAAGTTGATCATGAAGATCGAAAAGCCGGCGAGGAGCCAGGGGAGCGAACGCTGCGTGCTGAAAATATTGCGGAATCCCGGGCGGTAGGCAGCCAGGGAGACAGCGATCAGCAGCAACAGATAGGCGATCAGGATAACCATCGGGCAAAGATAGGTGATCGGATTTGAAGATTAATGCAGAGAATTGATTGTTGGTTTGAAAAATTTACATATTTTTATTGTTGAAGCGATGGATTCAGGAATTGGAGGTACAAATAGCTGCATCAAATGAGAAAATTCAGTTTTGAATACAGGATCGTTCTGGCTTACCTGGCGGTGGGCGGATTGTGGATCCTCTTTTCCGATCAGATTCTTAAGCTGTTCGCCGCTGAAGCGGATTCGGAAATAACCAGAATGCAAACTTTCAAAGGACTGTTCTATGTGACCATTACGGCCATTCTGTTTTTTCTTTTCCTGAAGCGGCATTTGAAAAATTTGCGGAACACAGAGCAGGAGCTGGAGAATCATAAGGACAATCTGGAGATTTTGGTTCGGGAAAAGACGAAGGAGCTTGATGCTGCCATTGAAGAGTTGAGGGGTACCAATGAAGAGTTGTTAAATAAAAATGAGATCATTAACAAGCAGAATACTGAATTGAAGGCGGCATTGAATCACTTGCGGTCTGCCCAGAATCAACTGATCCAGACAGAGAAAATGGCATCACTCGGAGTGCTTACATCGGGCGTGGCGCATGAGATCAATAACCCTTTGAATTTTATACTAGGTGGGTTAACAGGACTGGAGAGCAGTCTGCAGCAGGAAGAGTGGGATGACAGTAAAACACAACTTTACCTGGAAAGCATCAGGACAGGAGTTGACAGGGTCAATTCTATTGTTACGGGACTCAACCAGCTGAGCCGGAAGGATGAGCTTACAGATGAGATGTGCGACCTTCCGACAGTCATTGATAACTGCCTGAGTATTATTCATTACAAACTCATTGATCGGATCACAATTGAGAAAGAATACCGGGGATCAGCCTCTGTTCAGGGAAACACCGGACAGCTCCACCAGGCATTTTTGAATATACTGCTGAATGCCGTTCAGGCGATAGAAGGGGAGGGCACGATTATCATCTTAATGGAAGCGGAAGGTGATATAGCTCATATCAGTATTACTGACACAGGACGTGGTATCAGTGAGGAGAATATTGCAAGGGTTACCGACCCCTTCTTTACTACCCGGGATCCCGGTGAGGGCACGGGAATGGGATTGGCAATCGTACACAATATCATCCGGGCCCACCAGGGAGAGATCAGTTTCAGTTCTGAACAAAACCGGGGAACAACAGTTATAGTTAGCTTACCTGTAACAAATCTGAAGCATGATTGAAGCGAATGTACTCTATGTAGATGATGAGAGGACCAATCTATTGCTTTTCAAAGCATTGCTGGAGAAAAGATATACCATAGTTACCGCAGAGGACGCGTTTGCAGGGTTGGAGATTCTTGGGCAGAACAACCAGCTGCAGGTTGTAATCAGTGATATGAAGATGCCCCGGATGAACGGGATCGAATTTATCCGGAAGGCAAAGGAAGTTGCACCGGATATCCAATTCTACATCCTTACAGGTTTTGAAATTACGGAGGAGATTCAGGAAGCGCTCGACAGCGGTTTGATCACTCGATATTTCAAAAAGCCTTTCAATATCAATGCTATCTCAAACGAAATTGACCGGGCCCTGACCGGGTCTGGGCGTTGATAATTGGACTTGCCGCAGAATAACCTAATTTGTTCTGGCAAGTGAAACCCGTATACCTATATCAACCTTCAGTCTTTCTTTTGTTGCTGCTCAATTTTATCAGGTCTATCCTGACTGGTGATGCGTGCAGTAAAGCAGGGTCAGGGAGAGATGACCGGTAGGTCAGGGAGAGATGATTGGTGCTTCAGGAGTGATTTTCGATGTTTCGGGAACCACATTGCGTTCAAACCAGAGATCGAGAAATGCCGGAACGACATCGGAGCCGATCCTGCCGGGGGCATTGCTCAGAAAGGCGATCCCGATACCCTCTTGGCGGCAGACAGCGATCTCGGCCCGGTAGCCGCTGAGGTATCCGCCATGGTATCCGATCTGCCGGCCATGGTATCCGATGATCCGCCATCCAAGGCCATAGTATTTGGATTCAACACCGTTCCAGTTACGAAGGTAAATCCATCTGAGGGGCGAAATGATCTGGGGGGAGAGGACGGTATCGGGGATCGCAGAATCCAGCAGGGTTTGGTCACTGGCGGTGAGTGCTGAAAGGAAAAGGCCCATATCGGAGATGCTGGCATTGATGCCGGCAGCGGGGTTGGTGTTGTAGTACCTGTCGTTCAGTGGCAGTGTGCGGTACCCGGTTGCGGTTCGGCCGTGTGGCATGGCCCTGTTCCTGTTTTGTTTAAACGCAGTGAGTCCCGCAGATGCATGCTTCATACCGAGGGGATCGAAGAGCTTCTCCTGCAGCAGGTTTTCGAACCGCTTGCCGGTTTTTATGGCTGCGATGGTATCATACAGACTGAAGACCACGTTTTGGTAGCCATAGTACATGCCTGGCGGACCGGCGATATCTACATGGCGGAGGCTGTCGAGGATCACGCTGAAGGGGATCTTTGCCTCTACCAGGTTGTCGTACGCGTGGGGCACCAGTCCGGAAGAGTGACTGAGGATGTTCCTTACAGTCAGCTCGCGGGTTGAAAATGTATCCTTCAACGTGAAGTCAGGGATGTAATCAATCACCCTGTCGTCGAGTCCGATCGTGCCTTCGTGGGACAGGATGCCGGCAAGAACCCCTGTAACAGGCTTTGAGACAGATGCCAGTCTGAATACGGTGTTTGCATTAACCGGCCTGTCTCCTCCAGCCTCTCTGAGGCCGTGGCATTTTTGGTAGATCACCTCCCCGTTATGGCTAATGACCAGGGCTGCACCGACTGTTTGGGCACTGTCGAGCAGACCGCTTATCAGCGTGTCGTATTGCATGATCAGTGAGTCGGTCCGTGTAAGCACCTTTTCAATGACCGGCTCCGGTTCAGCCGGGGATGTATTACCCTGGTATAGAAGTATAAGTGAGAGAGAAAGTGATACCAGGAGTATAGCTGGTAATATTTTGGATCGAATCATCATTTTTCCTTATTCCGCACAAATCGTTTTCTATCAGGCTGCAAATCTAATATTTTACCTGATAAAAACCTTGCCGCATGGAATAGTTATTTCTTACCAGCCTGTCTCCTGATGTCACATGCGGTACCGCAATTCCTTAATGATCTGAATTGCAATAATGGGAAGGATACCGGTGGCTGCGATGATTCCCCAGGCGGTCCATGACAGATCTACAAAGGAGAGGGCATCGCTGATCACCGGGATGGTATATACTGATAACAGAATTATTGCACATATTCCAAGTGCCAACCATATATACTTGTTGCGGGTTACCTGGTTGTTGAAGATCCGTTCTTCCGCTTCACGCATGTTGAAAACATGGAGCAACTGGGCAATTGCAAGACTGAAGAAAGCGATGTTGTTGCTAACTTCG
>CAYOVC010000284.1:0-4150 GCA_964407305.1 uncultured Bacteroidaceae bacterium
CACCCACCTGAAAACCGTTCACCCGCAAATGCTCTCGGGAAAGGTGCAGGGACAGTTTCTCACGTTTATCAGCCGGATGATTCGTCCGAAAAGGGTCCTCGAAATTGGCACCTTCACCGGCTACTCCGCCTACTGCCTTGCAAAGGGCCTTCAGGAAAAAGGAAAAGTGGTAACCATCGAGGTGAACGAAGAGCTGGAAGAGCTGGTACGGGAATTTTTCATAAAAGCGGGGATCGCCGACCGTACCGAGCTGCTGATCGGGGATGCCCTGGAGATCTTGCCAACGCTAAAGGAGAAATTCGACCTGGTCTTTATCGATGCAAACAAGGAGCACTACCCGGAATACTATAAGCACTGCGTGAACGCCTTAAACAGCGGGGGTTACCTGGTGGCCGATAATGTGCTGTGGGGAGGCAAGGTGGCAGAAGAATCTCCGCCGGATGAAACTTCACGTATCATTCATTCATTTAACACCTTGGTGCAGAACGACCCACGGGTGGAGAATGTCTTTCTGACCATCCGCGACGGACTGCTTCTTATGCGAAAAAAATAATTTGTTTAAAAAATTATGTCCAAGTATAAACATTTTACCCTAAAAATTGTTATTTTTCTGACGTAATTACTAAGGAGGAGAAGCAGAGATGGCAGTCTATTCAATCAAGGAGCTGGAAAATTTATCGGGAATAAAAGCCCACACCATACGAATCTGGGAAAAACGGTACAACCTGGTCGAACCGTACCGTACCACTACCAATATACGATATTACACCGACCAGGAACTCAAGAAGATCCTGAATGTGGCGATGCTCAACAGGCATGGGATCAAAATATCCAATATTGCAAAACTTTCTGAAAATGAATTAAGAGAGGAGATACTCCGTTTATCCAGTAGTAGCTCATCGGTCGAAAACACAATTGATTCCCTGATCATCACGATGATCGATATGGATGAGATTAAGTTTAACTCGATCATCAATAAGGCCATTTCAAAACATGGCTTTACAGAAGCCTTTCTAAAGGTGATTTATCCCTTTCTGGCTAA
Organism: uncultured Bacteroidaceae bacterium; assembly: GCA_964407305.1. Lineage (GTDB taxonomy): Bacteria > Bacteroidota > Bacteroidia > Bacteroidales > M55B112. The sequence goes on from CAYOVC010000284.1 coordinate 1,043, forward strand.
AATCGGTATTTTATGGATGTCGGGGGACATCAATCCGGCACAGGAACATTTTGTTGTCAACCTGATCCGGCAAAAGCTTATTGCTGCTGTTGAAAGCTTCTCCCAGAATTTTAATCCGAAAGCACGAAAGTTTTTACTCTTCCTTCCGGAAGATGAGTGGCACGAGATCAGCCTTTTATTTGCACTCTACCTGATCAAACATGCCGGTCATGAAGTTCTCTACCTTGGTCAGTCCGTTCCCTATTCAGACATCCTGGCCACCGGATCGGCAAAAGATTTCGATTATATCGTTGTATCCTCAACTGTACCGCAGCAGGATTTCGACTTTATCACCTACCTGAAAGATCTGGGCGGTGCCTTCCCCGACAAGAAAATACTTTACACTGCAGGATACCTGAATGGCAGTCCGGATTACTTCGGTAAAAACTATCTCCGCCTGAAAAAAATCACCGATCTGCAGGATTTCCTGGAAACGATCAATGACTAGTAACTTTTAAGTTTAGTCCCTGCATTCATAACCGACCCCATCCGGCATTTCAAAACATGTGTAACATTGAATCACATGAAATTATAAGCATATAGCATTTGATGATCCTCCGCAACTTTGCCAGCGCCCTTTGCAATGACACAGGTTCTAAATTTTGGAGTCTGTGCTCACCCGGAAATGGGTAACCTGACCTGCCTTTTCAATGATAAAGCCAATTTAAATATCCCCGGTAAAACCCGGGAAAGATATTATCTGTTCCCTCAAGATGATCGTGAAGAGGTCGTTCGTGTAACAATTAAAGGAAATTACTGCAGTCTGCTGCTCAGAAAAGAAATTTGTTGAACGTTTGAACAGAAAAAAGCGGAACCGGGTGAACAAAAAACAGACAATTCAACAAAATTTTTAATATATCTACTATTTATATTTTAAATACTTTTTGATCTTTAACTCCTTTATTATCAATTGATTTGTATTATATAATTATTTAGAATCGTATGTTTATCAGTTAATTAAATCATTGAATAATTTGGTTGGTGTTCAACTTATTTATAGTTTTGTTAAACAATTTAAGATCACGAATCCAAAAACAAACAGACATGACAACAATGGAATTTAATACAAAGCTGATCAACATGGAGGATCGTTTAGAGAGATTTGCGCTGAGCCTTACTTCTGACCGGGAGGCTGCGAAGGACCTCCTACAAGAGACATATGTAAAAGCATTGTCGTCGAAAGATAAATTTATCGAGTTCACCAATTTTGAGGCCTGGGCGTATACGATCATGAAGAATACGTTCATAAACAATTACAGGAAGGCGGTACGGCAGAACACGATTGTTGACCAGACCGAAGATCTGTACTATTTGAATAACTCAAAGGAGGAGACCAACATCAAACCCGACTCCACCTTTCAGCACAAAGAGATTCGCAAGCACATAGATGCCTTGCAGGATGAGTTAAAAATCCCTTTCCTGATGCATGTTGAAGGGTACAAATACAAAGAAATTGCCGATGAGTTAGATCTCAAAATCGGTACTGTTAAGAGCCGCATCTTCTTTACCAGGAAGAAACTGATTGAATCATTGAAAGATTATGCAAATTAGTAGTTTTTTTCATAAGTAGTTGGTAGTTTTATAGTTAGTTGATAGTTTAGTTAGTTGGCCCTCCGCATCGCTGCGGAGGGTTTTTTTATACTACCTGAACGATCTGATCGCGGTAGAATCCAAGTTCTGCAACATCGATCTTGTTTCTGAGGTAGACCTCTGCAGGGATTCCAACATCAGCGATATACAAATCATATTCATCGATATGATTCAGCAGGATCGTTTTAGGCGCTGCGACGGTAAGCACTTTGTCTGCCCGGAACCTCACGTCGCCGTCATTTTCTGAAATACCCGTCGGAATATCAAGGGAGATCCTGTCAGCCTTCATGCTGTTCATCACCCTGATCAACTCAGAGACCCCACCGGGCAGCGGCAGGTGCTGCGAAAATCCGAAGAAGCAGTCGAGCACCAGGTCATAATCCGACTCAATCACCTTCTCCACCCCGTAGGCGATGGTCCGGCTGAGCTGGTCCCTGCTCAATTTATGCTTAATGGGCTCAGGTATCTGAAGATGCACCTTATACCCCCAGGCTTCGAGTCGCCGCGCGGCAACGAGTCCGCCGCCCCCATTGTTTCCCGGACCGATACCTGCCAGAATCTTTGCTCCAGGCTCCGCCCCTGTGGCCGCCAGCCGTGCGAGTTGCAATCCCGCGCTCTCCATCATAAGCTCCACAGGCAGGTGATAGTTGTTTACTGCATAGTAGTCCATCTCCCTGAACGCTTCGAGCGAGAGGGTCCTCACCCTGGAGGATTCAATTTTCGGAAAAGCCATAACCCTTATTTTTGTTGCTCAGGTATAACAAATATAGTTGACAGGTGTTCAGGTAGTTATTGATTGCTGGTAATGTGCATCCACGACAGCGAAAGCGGCCATGTCGACGATCTCGCGCACGGAGGCCTCCATCTGCAGGATATGCACCGGTTTCCCGATCCCCAAAAGCAGCGGTCCGGTTACCTCTGCCCCACCGATCTCCTGCATCATCTTGTAGGCAATGTTTCCTGAGCTGAGATTGGGGAAGATCACCGTGTTTACCTGTTTGTTCCCCAGCTTATTGAACGGATACTTTTTCATTCTGAGTTCTGTATTGAGCGCATAGTTCATCTGCATCTCCCCGTCGACGATCAGTTCCGGGTGTTCCCGGTGCAGAATTTCCACCGCCTCCCTGGCTCTTACCGGACTACCGTTTCGGATCGATCCGAAGTTGGAATAGCTTACTATGGCGATAACGGGTTCAATGTTGAAATGGCTGACCGATTCAGCCACCAACAGGGTCGTATTGGCAATGTCTTGTGACGAAGGCTGCACATTCACGGTAGTATCGGCAAAAAAGTAGGTTCCCTTTTTGGTCTGCACGATATACATGCCTGCGATATGGTTTTTCGGATTGTTAGAACCGGAAATTTGAATGGCGGGTCGGATCACATCTGCGTATTTGCTTGAAAAGCCCGACAGAAATGCGTCTGCATCGCCCATCTCCACCATCATGATCCCGAAATCGTTAGGAAGCAGCATTCTTG
>CAYOVC010000285.1:0-4135 GCA_964407305.1 uncultured Bacteroidaceae bacterium
CGGTGGACGATGCCGAACCGTTTTATAATGTGTTCGGGGGAACGCAGGACAACGGTACGCATGCCGGTCCTTCGCGCACCGTTTACCAGGAGGGAATCCGAAACGCCGACTGGCAGCATATCCTGGGGGGCGACGGGCACCAGACCGCTACCGAACCGGGTAATCCCGAAATTGTATACGGACAGAGTCAGCAGGGGTATATCTCCCGGATCGACCGGATCACCGGCGAAGCGGTCTTTATTCAGCCGCAGGCCGGTAAAGATGAGCCCCATGAACGGTTCAACTGGGATACCCCTATCCTCGTGAGTGCACACGATCCGGCCAGAATCTATACAGCCTCCTACCGGGTATGGCGATCCGACAACAGGGGAGATCGCTGGGAAACTGTTTCGGGCGATCTGACCAAAGGAGAGGAACGCATAGAACTGCCGATCATGGGACGCCAACAGAGCTGGGACAATCCGTGGGATATCAGCGCGATGTCGAACTATAACACCATCACTTCCCTGGCCGAATCACCCCTTGATGAGCAGATTCTCTACGCCGCAACCGACGATGGGATGATCCAGGTAACGAAAAATGGCGGAGAGTCGTGGAGGCGGATCGATGTAGGATCCATCAAGGGAATACCCGCTGCGGCTTTTGTCAATGATATCAGGGCCGACCTATTTGATCCAAATACGGTATACGCAGCAGTTGACAACCACAAGTACGGGGATTTCAATCCCTACATCATTAAAAGCACAGATGCAGGAAAAAGTTGGAAAATGATCACCGGGGGGATCGATGACCGGACCCTGATATGGCGACTGGTGCAGGACCATGTGAGAAAGGAGTTGCTGTTCGCGGCCACTGAGTTCGGCGTCTGGTTTACCATCGACGGTGGTGAGAAATGGACCAGGATGAAGGGCGGACTACCCACCATCTCATTTCGCGATATCACCATACATAGAAGGGAGAATGACCTGGTGGCAGCATCGTTCGGACGCGGATTTTTTATCCTCGACGATATGACACCATTGCGTGAGCTTACAGAAGCGATGCTTGAAAAGGACGCATTGCTCTTCCCGGTGAAGGATGCCATGCTTTACCAGCCCCAAAGGGTGACTGTTTCACCGGGAAATTCTGAGTACCGGGCCAAGAACCCACCGTTAGGAGCTGTTTTTACCTGGTACCTGAAGGAGGATTTGAAATCGCTGAAGGAAGAGCGGAAAGAGAAAGAAAAGAAACTAAATGAATCGGAAAGTGATATCCCGTTCCCCGGTTGGGACGCACTGGAGAAGGAGCTGAAGGAGGATGCACCTTTCCTTGTTGTTACGGTGAAGGATGCCGGTGGAAAAGTAGTGAACCATGTAAAAGCTCCTGCGAAAAAGGGGATCCACCGGATCAGCTGGGATCTGCGGTATGCATCGCCGGGCGGACTCGATCCGGATGAAGGATCAGAAGAGTTGAAGGTCGATTCCAGGGGTTTTATGGTACTGCCCGGGAATTATTCTGCGACCCTGTTTGCAGTGCATAAAGGCGCAGCGAAGCAGTTGACGGAGCCGGTTGGCTTTGCTGTGGAGCCGCTCTATGAAGGTGCTCTCAAACCGGCGACCAAAGGGCAAAGAGAGGCTTTTAGAAAAGAGCTGGAGGCGGCCCTGCTCGACTATGCTGCGGTTAGCAAAGCATTAAAAGAGGCACAAAGCAGGGTGCAGGTGGCGAAAAACGCCTGCTTCAGGCTTGAGCGGGAACCCGTTGGCTTGCTGGAAGATATCTACAAAGCCGAATCGCAGTTGCATGGGATCGATGAGCAACTGAATGGTAAAAAGACAAAAGATGAGGTGGGGGAGAAGCAGGAGAACACGCCCGGACTGAGGTTCTCAGTGGCCAGGCGCGGTCTGTCCTCCTCCTATGGTCCTACACCCATGCACAGGGAGAGTCTACAGACAGGCACCGAAGAGCTGCAGCCGGTGAGAGAGGAGCTCAGGGAATTTGTAAACAGCACACTACCTGAACTGGAGGAGAAACTTCGGCAGGCCGGGGCTCCTATTATAGAGGACATTTAAAGATTTACTCAGACTCCGCACCACATCTATCATTAGCCGGCAAGTAATTTCCGGTAATTGTAGCGTTTCTGTAACTGACCTGCCTAATCCTTGGCTACCCGCTTGATCCCCCAACCGAACAGTGCAGTAGTGAAGAAGCTGAATGATCCGTAAACAACGGCTACCAGTGCCATGGTGCGGTTGCCCAGTAACGTGCTGGCAACAAAGATCGCCAGGGCCGAGTTCTGCAGTCCCACCTCAATGGCAATGGTATATCTTTCGCGCCGCTTCAGGCGGGAGAGCCAGGCGATCTGCCAGCCCAGAAACATCGACAAAGCGTTCAGTGTAAGTGTAACGGGAAACAGGTTCCAAAAGTCTATTCGCGTAGCGTTTTTGTCACCCTCATCAATAAATAATACTCCCGTGTATACCAATAGCAGAATCAGGGGTAGAAGCACTTTCAGCGGACGGTTGAGCCGTTCGGCCAGCGCACTTCTGCGGTGACGAATGGTAACGCCGATATAGGCTGGGATGACCGTCAGCAGAAACACCTTGAGGATCGTGTCCCAGACATCCAGCCGCACCTCCGTTTCGGTATGGAGAAAGACCATCAGCGCGATGCTTACATTCACCGGGATACTCACCAGGGTGATGATGCTGTTCAGCGCTGTCATTGAGATCGAAAGGGCCACGTTGCCGTTCAGAAGGTAGGTAACCAGGTTGGAGGTGGCGCCGCCCGGACAGGCAGCGATGATAATAAGTCCGACCTTCAGGTAGGGATCGAGGTTGGTAAGCAGCGCTATGCTGAACGCAATAACCGGCAGCAGGAAGATCTGACAGCAGATTCCTATAATCACAGCACGCGGACGAAAGAAGACATTCTTGAAATCCCGGTGTGTGATCGACAGTCCCATCCCGAGGGTGATGATCGCCAGGGTGACGGGAAGAAAATATGTTGAAAAAAGATTGGCCATGTATATCTAAACAATTTTGGAGTCGCAAGATATTAAATTTTGCCGAGTCTGCTATATAACGGTTGGCGTCGGAAAAAGTTTTCAGTAAAGGTAGTTCTATACTTATCCGGGAACGGAAGGAAGCAGACGCTATCACCTCATCATTCAATACCTACCTTTATCAGGTATGATGACAAGAGCAGATAACCTGTTTTGATAATTACTATCTTTAGCCTGGATTATTCAGGCATTTAGTTTTGTGCAGTTACAACTTACAAACCTTGCTGATGTAGTCGCCTACTTCAAAGGGCTTGTAAGGAAGTAGATGTGCAAAATTCTTATGACGCAGATTAGTAAGGTATTTGAGGATTAACGGCGGACAGACATTGTTGAGAGTGATACTAATCATTTGGGCGGAAGTGACATAGGTATTTTTGCTGGTTAAGACAGTAACATTATGTACTATAGTGAAATGTCTTCCATCAATTATAGTCATTCTACCTATAAGAAATTGTAATGTTTTATATTTATTGATGAAAAAAAACGTATACATTCCGGTGAGTATTTGCCGGCTTCAGTTTCATGAGGGTTTTGACTTCAGGGATGTTGAAAATACTTTACCCAATCTTAATTCTCTGGGCATTGCTACTGGGAGAAAGGCAGGTATCCTGTTACATGTTTCATCACTGCCCGGGAAATATGGCATAGGAGATTTTGGTCCGGGGGCCATTCAATTCATCGACTTTTTGCACCGTACCGGTCAGCATTTCTGGCAAATGCTGCCATTAAGTCAGGCGGATCGTTTAACAGCCTATTCACCTTACAGCTCATGTTCTGCCTTTGCAGGAAATACCCTTTTCACAGATCCCATTCGGCTTCATGAAATGGGATTATTAGAGGCATCAGAATTAAAGGAGTTTGTCAAGGAAGGGAAGGATAAGGTCAATTACCCCTGGGCGGAAAAGGCAAAAGATTACTTTCTTGAAAAGGCCTGGTTAAAGTATAAAAAGTCCGATGATTCAACCTTAAAAATAGAGATCGGGAAATTTGAGGAGAAAGAGCGGTATTGGCTCTCCGATTTTGCGCTCTTTCTGGCCATAAAGAGAGATAGATCGGAAGAGCGTCGTGTAGGGAAAGAGTGTAGATCTCGGTGGT
>CAYOVC010000286.1:0-4133 GCA_964407305.1 uncultured Bacteroidaceae bacterium
TATAACAGTATTTCTATCTTTCGCCATGATAATCATAAGTATTTTTTCCTCGAACAATCATGAAGAGAGCGAAGTTTTCCGTGATGCCAATATTAGTAAACAGGAATATAAACCGGCAAAAAACGTTTTGTATTTATGGGGCGCACTGATGGCATCCATGGTTGTTTTGTATATTTTATTCAATTAGAATTTTACAAAATGAACTTAAATATTATTACACCATGAGACCTTTATTAAACGTGGATTAAGGTATGCAATTCGTTTCAGTCCATTTATTGGAGTAAAAGCTTTATAAAATTTGGATAAAAACATTCTTTTGCTTTATCTTCATAATTGTAAACAGGATATTAACTGTTTGACAATAATGATAAGACAAACTATATGATCATGAGGCGAACAATATTTCATCTGCTGGCAGCTCATTTTTTCTTTTTCAATACCTATGGGCAAACGCCCCGGCTGTTCCTCACCCAGGAACGCATCAACCAGGTGAGGGCTGCCATAAATGTACCCGGTTCACACCATGCGAGGGTATATGAAATTATCCGGGAGAGAGCAGCACAGGAGGGACTTGGTCAATATGGTACCTACAGATCCGGCAATTATCCAAGGTCATTCAAGGCCATCGAAAACGCACTACTTTATCAGGTTACCCAGGACACCGCCTATGCACAACATGCACTGAGGATTCTTGATGAGATGTTCACCTCGGGCGAAGAAGGCACGCCGGTCATCCCCGACCTGGGGGAGTTTGGGAAGCGAGGCGGAAGCAAAGCGCTTACATACGCCTTTCCTTCGATGGCTTATGGGATCTGCTATGACTGGGCAAGGGATGGATGGACAGACGACCAGCGCAACAGGGTTTATGAGCGCATGCTTGAAGGACTGGACTCGTGGGAAAAAGTCTTCCGGTGGGAATTGTATAATATGCCCAACTCGAACTGGGTTTCTGTGTGCAGGAGCTCAGAATTGATCATGATGCTCTCGGCACGCGAGGAACAAAATCGTTCACATAGGTTGGACACCCTCAAATTTCTTCTTAAAAAACACTTTGATATGGCCTATGGGAAAACAGGTTACAGCCACGAAGGAATTGCCTATATAAATTACGGAGTGCCTTTTGGCCTTGCGGGATGGCTGGCCCTTCAGAGTATTGGAGACCTTTCCATGGATGAGACTTTTTCAAGAATTCAGTTCCACAAATTGCTTATGTACAGCTGCTCCTATACCCCTGATCGTATGCATCTTATGACATCAGTTGACAGCCATAATAAAATTGGCGAGGGGTTATTCAGCCTGGTTTTTCCGAACATGGATCCAGAAGAACTTCCATATTACAAGAGTTTCTACGATCACTACCTGGGCATTAAAGCCTCTTCGGGGTTTGATGACATTGACAGACTGGCAGCAATATGGAGCTTCATTTATTACCCGGAAAAGGTGCAGGTAGCCGATCCTGACCAGTCTTTTCCTGTAGTTCTTAGTGAGGACCAATACGGCGCCTGGTTTTTTCGCAACAGATGGGAAAACGAGGATGACATCCTGTTCAATGTCATGGCAAAATCAAATCAGCACAGCAAAGGCTGGCAGGATGCCGAAACCTTTAATATCGGTCTTATTGCATATGGATCGCGCTTCTTCGGCGGGCCGGGAAAAAAGTATGAGGCTGCCAACTATTCCTCACTCCTGGTGGATGGGAAAGCCAGGATTTCGGCAAAGGATACGGGCTACATCGAATATTTCCACATGAACGACACAGGTGCCAGCCTCGGGATAAACGGGGGCTCGAAATACTTAAACCTGGGAGTAGATTATGCGAAACGACATGTCCTGGTGGAATTTGATTCCGACTCGTCGGCCATTATTGCCATTGCCGATGATCTTGCAAGCGATGATCCACATATTTATCGCTGGCAGCTGAATATAGGCGATGAAGTTGGTGACGGGGATGTTACTGTAAAAAGAGGCACAGAAAAGGGACTCCCATACTTCTTGCTGCTGGGTAAAAACGGCTGGGTAAAAGGCTGGCAGGTTCAGATGACCACAACAGCGTACGAAGGGGATGATCCATTATACATGGAGACCGAACCAACAAAGGAAGCGCTCCTGTTTACCGTGATGATTACAGGGAAAGGAGTACCTCCAAAAGCCAAATTTCATCAAATAGAAAATAATAACATCATTTCCGTTTCAGCCAAATACTTGTATTTTAGTCATGAAATGAACAAGATATTTATTACCGATGACCCTCCTGCCTTAAATCCCTGACCAGCCATCAACGATTCGAGGGTTCAGGCAAAAACACGGGTACTTCGTTATGGATAGGGCAGGTTAGATTTTTACAATGGATTTTTCGATCTCTTCCAATGATTTTCCTTTTGTTTCGGGAATCATGGTTTTTACAAAAATGAAAGTAAAAATCATAAAACCGGAAAAGATGAAAAACGTGGTTGATTCGCCAATAGAATCAAGTAACCATGGAAACAACAGCGTTACCAGGAAACTTACAATTCCATTAAAAAAACCTGCAACCGAGATAGCCAATCCCCGGACATGATTTGGGAAAATTTCGGAAAGCAGAACCCACATTACAGGTCCTATTGAGATTGCAAATGCTGCCACAAAAAGTATGATTGCTGAGAGTACAAGTATACCGGGCAATTCAATGCTTTTTTTTAAGATATCGAGTTTTGATTTTGCTAACAGATCTTCAGGCACTTGCTCTTCAAGAAAATTCACAAATTCTTTTTTTGAATTGAATCTTATATTCGTATGTTCTGCCAGATCTTTTTCAATGCCGGGAGCATTTACACTTACATATTTTATGGTATCCTCAGAAATCTCATAAGTTGCATTTCTAAATGTAAAAGCAAGCGTCAGATGAGCTATTGCCATACCTGTTGCCCCAATGAGTAGTAATTTTCTCCGCCCCGCTTTGTCAACATAACCCATGGCTATTATAGTAAAAACAAGATTGACCAATCCAATAATAATTGCCTGCATCAGTGCATTGTCTCTTGCATTACCTGCTTTTTCAAAAATTTCCGGAGCGTAATAAAAAATTGAATTAATTCCGGTAAATTGCTGAAGCATGCCTAATATGATCCCAATGACCAGAAAATATCTTATATTGCCTGTAAAAAGCTGTCCTAACAATTGTTTTAATGGTAAATCTTTTTTGCTTTCAAGTGAAGCCCGAATTTCGGCCATGCCTTCCACTACAAACTTTTCGTCACCTATTTTTCTCATAACCTTTTCGGCTTCTGCATCTCTTCCTTTCAGAATTAGCCACCTTGGGCTTTCCGGGACGGTTAAAAGGAAAAAGAAATAAAGGATTGCCGGAAAGGTTTCAATGCCTAACATCCACCTCCATGCTATGTCGCTATCAATCAGATCATATATAATCCTGTTAGAAAAAAATGACAAACTAATTCCTATAACAATCATCAACTGGTTTATTGAAACGAGCCGTCCGCGTTTAGAAGCCGGTGATATTTCAGCAATGTAGACCGGGGCAATTAGGATTGCCATTCCAATACCAAACCCGCCAATCATTCTGGCTACAATAAAAAACCATAATTCAGTAGCTAGTGCTGAAGTTATTGCCGAAATAGTAAATAGTGCAGCTGTAAGCAGAAGGGATTTTTTTCTTCCCAAAATTAAACTTACAGGACCGGCAAATAGCGTACCCACTACACTACCAAATAAAACTGAACTCACCGACCATCCCAGTTCTATTTCATTCAGCACAAAATAATCCCTTATAAAAGGTATTACACCTGAAATCAATGCGCTGTCGAAACCCAGTAAAAAGCCTCCCAGGGCCACTATTCCCGATATAATAAGAGCATAGTTATTTTTAATGGACATACAAATATGGATTGATTATAAAACATCAAAGAAATATGATTTGTAGCTGATAATCTATAACAAATGATTCAAATTGTAGAACTATCATAAAAATGAATGAAAATTATTTGCTCCATTAAATCAGGATAGTAATTATCCCGATAAGTGGACAAGGTATATTTGGGGTAATCCTGTAACATTTGCCAGTGATGCCGATGATCCTGGTGTTGAAATTGTCGATTCTTTATTCACTCTGATTCCCGGGTTAGCCGGAAATTCAAAAT
>CAYOVC010000287.1:0-4114 GCA_964407305.1 uncultured Bacteroidaceae bacterium
TGTTAAGCCTGCCGCTAGCGTTCATCCTGAGCCAGGATCAAACTCTTCGTTGTAATAAAAAGTTTAAATTTCTACTCAAGATTCTTCACTCCAAAAATTGAATTTTCGGTTGCTTTTCTTACCTATTTCTTACTTCAATACCTTCAAAGAACTATTTTCTTTTGTTTTTAGGGATTGCAAAGATAACAATTTATCTGTTTCGTCCCAAAAAAATCTTTCAAAAAACTTGCTTCGGTTATTCACATATTTCCCGAAAGCGGATGCAAAGATAAGCGTTATATTTTCTATTCTCCAAACGTTTTTGAAAAAAAGATTAAACTTTTTTTCTTCGCTTTGATAACCAGTATTTTACATTCTGTAATAACACCCCGTGTTTTGATCTGCCACGATCCTTCAGCACATACCGGCCCAATCACTTATCTCTCAAAGAACACCCGAATCATTTCAGAAACGGGCTGCAAATATATCTCATAATTCAGTATCTGCAAACAGATCAGTCATTATTCTTAAAATATTTATTTCACTTGTTTCGATGTGCCTCTGAATATGGATGTTAAAACCCTGCATTACTTTTTTATCACTCACGGAACCACCATTAAACCTGCCTTAAAGGAGCCGGGGAGTTGGCCGGCGGGAAGATTTCTTCAATATTTATTCTATTTTTGCTTCAGACTTTAGTTTGTCGCGAGCATGAAACTGGTAATCATACCCACATACAATGAGAAGGAGAATGCCGAAAAAATTATCCGGGCAGTTCTTGATCTTCCCATGCAATGTCACCTCCTGATCATCGACGACAACTCACCTGACGGAACCGCAGAGATCGTCAAGCAACTGCAAAATCAGTTCCAAAAAAGGCTTCACATTATTGAGCGGCCGGGAAAACTTGGGTTGGGAACTGCGTATATCATGGGATTCCAATGGGCCCTGGAAAAAGGCTATAATTATATATGTGAAATGGATGCCGACTTCTCGCACGATCCCACTGACCTGCCGCGGCTGTTCGACACCTGCGAGAGTAAAGGGGCCGATGTGGCGATCGGGTCACGTTACATCTCAGGAGTAAATGTGGTTAACTGGCCCATGGGACGTGTACTTATCTCCTACTTCGCCTCTGTGTATGTCAGAATGATCACCCGCATGAAAATACGTGACGCTACGGCAGGATTTGTCTGCTACAGGCGAGAGGTGTTGGAAACCATCAAACTTGACAGGATACGTTTCAAGGGCTATGCCTTCCAGATCGAGATGAAATTCACCGCCTGGAAATACAAATTTAACGTAGTGGAGATTCCTATCATCTTTACCGACCGCAGGGAGGGCAGCTCAAAAATGAGCGGAGGAATCGTCAGCGAGGCCATATGGGGCGTTATACGACTGAAAATAGGCAGCTGGTTTACAAAGTATACTAAACCTGCACAACCTGATTGGAAATAGTTCCTTCAGATTTTTGTAACTTGCCTGCAAATCATCACTGAACAATGAATAACTACCTGATCAAAAATGCACGTATCGTGAACGAAGGCGCGATCACCCGGGGCTATGTAGTGGTGCGTCATGGAATTATACAGGCTGTTGGGAAGGGGGAACCCGGGGTGGAATCTGACTATGCCATTGGGATCGATGCAGGGGGACAGTACCTTATTCCCGGCGTGATTGACGACCAGGTGCATTTCAGGGAGCCCGGACTCACCCATAAGGCCGATATATTCAGCGAATCAAGGGCGGCTGTCTCCGGCGGGATAACCTCTTACATGGAGATGCCCAATACAAACCCTCAAACCACTACCATCGAAGCGCTGGAGAATAAATACAAACTCGCTGAAGAGAGATCATTTGCCAATTTCTCCTTCTACCTTGGCGCTACCAATGAAAACATTGATGAGATTCGGAAACTCGATCCGAAACACAATTGCGGGGTGAAGGTATTCATGGGCTCATCCACCGGAAATATGCTGGTCGATAACCAAAACACGCTGGAAAAGATATTCAGCGACTCCCCCACCCTGGTGGCAACCCACTGCGAGGATGAATCGATCATTCAGGAAAACACCGCAGCGTTCAGGGATAAATACGGCGATATGGTACCAGTGAGCGCACACCCGCTCATCCGCTCCGAAGAGGCCTGCTTTAAATCCTCATCCCTCGCCGTGGAACTGGCAAAAAAACATAACACCAGGCTTCATGTGCTGCACATCAGTACAGAAAAGGAACTGGAGCTTTTTGATAAAGGCGATTACCTGAGTAACAAAAAGATCACCGCAGAGGTATGCATCCACCACATGTGGTTCAACCAGGATGACTATGAGAGTAAAGGTCCGCTTGTAAAATGGAACCCGGCGGTGAAGAGGGAAAGTGACCGGGCCGCACTTTTTCAGGCGATGCTCGACGACAGGCTTGATATCATCGCCACGGACCACGCCCCGCATACGATTGAGGAAAAGCAGAGCCGATATTTTGAATCTCCCTCGGGCGGACCCATGGTACAGCATTCGCTCACCGCGATGATGGAGTTTGTTCACCGGGGAAAAATGAACGTCGAAAAGGTGGTGGAGAAAATGTGCCACGCTCCGGCTGCATTATACCAGGTTAAGGACCGCGGATTTATCCGCCCGGGATACAAAGCAGACCTGGTATTGATCGATCCGGACTGGGAGTGGACAGTTTCCCACAAGAATACATATTATAAATGTAAGTGGACGCCGCTTGAAGGACAACAGTTCCATTCCCGGGTAACACACACTTTCGTTAATGGTCAGCTGGTATTTAAAAATGGATTGTTCAACGAGATGATCCGGGGCGAACGGCTGAAGTTTGAGAGATGACAGAGATACACGGGAACAAAAAATCGAATAAACCTATTACACTGATTATAAAATTACTGAAAAATGAAAATTGGAAACGCAATCCTTACGACGCTGATACTTGCTTCAGCCATGATCTTTAACGCATGCAATAACCCGTCAAAAAACGAAAAGCAGTCGGACGATGGTGCGATCACCAGTGAATTCTTCGGACTGATGCCCAATGGCGACAGCACGTGGCTGTATACGCTGAAATCTGATGACATTACCGTGAAGATAACCAACTATGGTGGGATTGTAACCGGGATCATTGCTCCCGACAAAGAGGGAAATCCCGGAAATGTGGTGCTCGGTTTTGACAACCTTGAACAGTACCTCGCCGGACACCCCAACTTCGGAGCGCTCATCGGCAGGTTCGGCAACAGAATCGCCAAAGGTGCCTTCGAACTGGACGGTGAAACCTACTCCCTGGCCATCAATAACGGGAATAACACCCTGCATGGTGGCATCATCGGATTCGATGATGTGGTATGGGACGCTGAGATCATTGAAACAGAAAATGGCGAAGGACTGCAACTCAAGTACCTGAGCGAAGATATGGAGGAGGGCTACCCCGGAAACCTGGACGTAACTGTTTTGTATGAGCTGGTCGACAATGACCTGGAAATAACCTACCGGGCCACCACCGACAAGGCCACACCGGTGAATCTCACCCACCACTCCTATTTCAACCTGGCCGGCGAAGGCACGATCCTGGATCATATACTCACCATGGAGGCCTCAGCTTACACACCGGCAAACGAGGAGCTGATCCCCACCGGCGAGATTGCTCCTGTTGAGGGAACGCCTTTCGACTTCACAGAACCCAAAGCCATTGGCAGGAATATCGATCAAACCGAAGGTGGATATGACCACAATTTTGTCATCGACAGAACCACAGATGAGCTGGAATGGTTTGCCCGGCTGGAGGACCCGAAAAGCGGCCGCATAATGGAGGTTTTCACCATGGAACCCGGGGTACAGCTCTATACCGGTAATTTTCTGGATGGATCGCTTGTTTCGAACGGTACAGCCTATGTGAAGCACTTCGGACTCTGCCTCGAAACACAACACTTTCCCGACTCTCCGAATCAGCCCCACTTTCCCAGCACGATCCTCCGTCCGGGCGAGGAGTACTATACCAAGACCGTTTACAGGTTTGGAATAGCGGAATAAGGAAAAAGAACAACCAGGTAACGGGTTGCCCCACCAAAAGAACAAAAAATCGACCTGAAGCAGGATATGAAAAACCTGTTGAAGAACCGTCCATG
>CAYOVC010000288.1:0-2216 GCA_964407305.1 uncultured Bacteroidaceae bacterium
GGAGCATTGAATCAACAGAGCTGCGCATAGAGGTGAACCTTGATGCTGCCTATTCGGTTACGGCACATTTTACAGTGGATCCAGACTACAAACAGACCGATTATGTGAAAGTGAATGAGATCAACTATAATTCAGGTTCAGAGAACGCTCCCCGCGACTGGGTCGAGCTGGTGAACAGAACGGATCAGTATGTCGATCTGTCGGGATGGTCGGTCATGGACGACAATAACGTACACATCTATGTGATCCGCAATGGGACAGTCCTGCCGCCCGATGGCTATCATGTGGTATGCCGGGATAAGTACAGTTTCAGGGCTGTTCATGCTGATTTGGAGAATTTTGAGGGTAATTTTGATTTCGGACTGAGTGGTGAGGGGGATATGGTAAGGCTTTACAGCAGGAGCAATAAACTGATGAGCCTGGTGTCTTACCAGGTTGTTGATCCCTGGCCGGTTATTGCACCGGCTAGCGGATACACGCTTTCATTGATCTCACCGGAGAAGAACGGATTGCTGGCTGATTCGTGGGCAGTTTCGGAACAGCGGTTTGGCACTCCCGGCGTCCGGAACTTTGGTGAAATTGTTGATGCAGAAGAGATTGAAACCATTGGGCCGGTCCTGACGTTCCGGAATTATCCCAATCCGTTTAGTCAAACCACCACCATTGAATTCTACTCCGACAAGTACCAGCATATCCGGATCACAGCCTATGAGCTGAACGGCAGGGTCCTGGATCTGCTTGTTGATGAGACACGCTCCGCCGGATACCACACATTCAACTGGTCGCCCTCCGTACCTGCCGGGATCTACATTCTGAAACTCGAAACACCGCAGGGTGTTTACACCAATAGGATTGTGAAAATTGAATAGGGAGGACTGCCCAGAGCCTGCCTGGTTGTTTAGCAACTAACATCCTCTTTATCTAATCCTTTTGCACAAGAACCAAAAAGGTAAGCTTTTTTTACATCTAATTCTGGTGGCAACTGACTAACATATCTTGATGCTGTACCTATAATTGATTTCTTAACCATGGTCTTATTGTTTCAATTCTTTCCAACCAGTGCTGAACTATTTTGTCAGTATTTTCAATCTTATCGTCCATTAATCACAAAGATAATAATAATTTGGCGTTGTTTTATAGTAGGCTTCGCGCACCATTTCGCATTACTTGCTTAACCGTGCATGACTTTTTGCCTTGAATTTAAGTCCATAGCGGTTGGTATATACCCAGGTGAACTCGGCACCAAAAAATAAAATGAAGCAGGAATACGACACCCACAACAAGATGATCACAATGGATCCTGCAGCACCATACACACTGCCAGGAGTAGCTTCGCTGAAGTAATAGCTTAAAATCTCTTTACCGGCAGTAAACAGAAGTGAAGTGATGATCGCACCGATCCAGACACTTTTCCAGCTGATGATCACATCAGGAAGATATTTGAATACTAATGCAAACAGTAGCGTGATCACTCCCAGTGAAATAACAAGTTCTGAAACCGATAACAGGTAGTAGGAGATATCGGGCAACCACTGAACAATATATTCGTGAAGTGCTTTCAACAAAGCAGAAACAATAAAGCTCGTTAGTAGCAGAAAACCAATGATAATGACAAAACCAAAACTTTTGGAACGATCCAGAAGATAGCGTTTAATCTGACTTTTGGGTTCAGAGACCACTCCCCAGATTCTATTGAGGGAGATTTGCAAATGATAAAAAACTCCTGTTGCTCCAAATATCAGGGCTCCAATTCCGATGATAGTGGCGAACAATGAGCTTTCATCACTTTGGGAATTCTCAATAATGGATCTTATCGAGTTAGCCGCCGACTCACCCATGGTTTCTTTAATTTCATTGTAAATCCGACCCTCAATAAGTTCACCTCCCCAGATAGAGCTTAACATTGTGATAACAATCACCAATAGCCCAGGCAAGGATAATATAGCGTAATAAGCCACTACTGCACTTAAGCGCCAGGGATCGTCCCTGCTCCAAGAGACTGCCGTTTTTTTGATAAGCGATGGCAGGTCCCTCAGTCTGAACCGTTCTCTGCCTTCTTTTTTTGTGGTCATATTATTAGCTTTTAAGTAACCCTTCTTAGAATAAAGCAGCTACGGATCAGTCGTGCTTTCATCAGTTGTTGGAATTATCATTTTAACAGCTTCCCAAGTTAAACATAATTTCTCCTCAATATGTTTTACAGATTCCTTACATCA
>CAYOVC010000288.1:2316-4080 GCA_964407305.1 uncultured Bacteroidaceae bacterium
AAACATAATTTCTCCTCAATATGTTTTACAGATTCCTTACATCAAGAAAGCTGCCACTTTCATGGTCAGTAACTTTCTGAATGGCATTGGCAACTATAACCCCAGCTTCTTCGGGCTTTGGCATAGCATCAGTACCCCTTGCCTCTTTTAACTTTTTTACCATCGGAAACTTTTTTTCATAAGCTTCGGGCAGGTTGTTCAGGTAATCCTGCATTCCTGTTTCGATAAGACCGGGTGCCAGCGCACAAAAATGTGTGTGTGGATGTTCCCGGGAGTAAAGATCAATAAGCATGTTAAGGGTAGCCTTAGAAAGTGAATAGGCGTTCCACCCTCTTGTACCACTTACCGCAGCTCCTGATGATATCGCAACTAATTGATCTATTGAATCAAGTTGTTCAAACAGGACGTCAATCAAAACTTTGTTTGCCCATACGTTAACATCCATTACTTTCTTTATCTCTTCGATTTCCGTATCCTTTAAATCTCTGACATCATACAGGATCCCGGCATTCAGTATGACAAGGTCCATGTCAGATTCGTTCTTTAAAAAATCCTGAACTTTACCGCGTATTTCGTTCAAGCCAGATAAATCGAGCTGCAGAAAATTAAACGCTGAATGGTTTTTCAGAACATCATTTGTGCTTCTGCTTATTCCAAAAACCTTATGACCCTTATTCAAATAGTGCGCAGTTAAACCGTTACCCAGCCCTGAGCTGCATCCTGTTATTAGTATATTCATGTGCCTAAATTCTTTATTTCACTACAAGGTAATAAAATTCAAATATCGATCAAATTACGGGTAAGTTATTCGTTCTCCTTTGTCGGCCGCATGAGCTCCACTTCGTTCCGATTGTTGCCTCATACCCGATTTTTTGATCATTGAAATCCTAAAATTATGACAAAGAGTCTCACCGGATCATTCAGTACTTTATTACAAACAGCTATTTGATAACAATCCGAATCTCTTCGCAACTCCTGTGGAGAGATTGGTGTGGCCGCTGTGCTTAGTTTTATTTCATGAAACTTCAATGATGAAGGATTGTATAGTAATAATGTGTGGAGTCTTTTCCTCAACATGTTGATTTGATGAACCAGATATTTTTAGCAGTGAAAATTTTGCTATGCCATTGATTTCACAAACTTGCATTTTTTTCAGTTTCACAATCTAAGAAGGACATCGATGAAAGCGAGCATTGGCAGTCACTTCCAAAAAATGTCAGCCAATCACATAGAAAAGAAAGATATCCCAACTGAGCAGAGTGGCATGGGTTTTTCGTTTATGTAAATAGAATTTTTAAATAGCAACTTTAAAAGGAGGTTATTATGATTAAAGTAATTGAAGTAATTGGAACATCAGACAAAGGATTTACCGAAGCTACACAAAAAGCAGTGGAGGAAGCATCAAAAACATTGAAAAACATTAAATCTATCTACATCAAGCATATGAATGCCAATGTTGAGAACAACAACATTGTTTCTTATGCAGTAAATGCGAAGATTTCGTTCGAGATTGAGAAATAAGATTCCTCTCCATTTTACTGTCGCGCAAATTTCAAATTGTTCGTTTTAGGAAGAATCTCTATTCAAAATTTTGAGCATAAGCAACATGTAATTTTTCCTTGAAGTCAGTTTACGAAGCATTTTTTAAAGCAACTTTTGCTATTTTTAATGCAGAATTGAAAAGATATGACTGGAAAAAGGTTTATTGATATGCTCCATTGTGAGGTGAGATTCAATACCGAAGTTCGCCAGATTGAAATTTGA
>CAYOVC010000289.1:0-4075 GCA_964407305.1 uncultured Bacteroidaceae bacterium
CCAGCATCGGGTCGATAAGCGACCTGGACGGGAAATTTCTCTTTACCGGACTGGAACCGGGTTTCGTGGAGCTCAGGGTCTCCTCTGTCGGATTCGAAACCTATGTCTCTGAAGCGATTCAGGTAACCAATTCAGGCAGGGTCTATATTGAAATCCCGCTCGAAGAGGCCAACTACGAGATTGACGAAGTTGTTGTAAGGGCATCACCATTCCGCCGGGACAAAGACAGTCCGATATCACTCCAGCGAATCAATATCGAGGAGATCGAGAAGTCGCCCGGGGGAAACAGGGACATCTCCAAGGTGATCCAGTCCTACCCGGGGGTGGCCTCAACACCGGCACAACGCAATGATGTGATCGTGCGGGGTGGCGGTCCGAACGAAAACTCCTTTTACCTCGACGGCATTGAGATACCGAACATCAACCACTTTGCCACGCAGGGATCATCTGGCGGTCCGGTAGGAATCATCAATGCCGACTTCCTGCGTGAGGTGAACCTCTATTCAGCTGCGTTTCCAGCCAACCGAAGTGATGCATTGAGCTCGGTAATCGAACTGTACCAGGTAGACGGGAACCAGGAAAAATTTAAATTCAAGGGTGCTGTCGGGGCGTCTGACCTTGCGCTTACGGCCGACGGTCCGATCGGGGAAAAGACCACCTACCTGGTTTCAGCCAGGCGGTCCTACCTGCAGTTCCTTTTTGCTGCGCTCGAACTGCCGTTCCTCCCGAAATACAACGATTACCAGTTGAAAGTAAGATCCAGGCTCAACGACAAAAATGAACTTACGCTGGTCAGCATCGGCTCCTATGATATCAACTCCCTGAACCTGGATGCCAATGAGACCAACCAGCAGAAATATATCCTGGGGAACCTTCCCGAAAATTACCAATGGAGCTATGCTATTGGGATGGTATACAAACGCTTCAGAGAAAAGGGTTTCGACACCTTTGTTGCCAGCAGGAACTACCTCGATAACAAGGCGTTGAAATATGCCGGCAACGATGAGGATTCAACGCTTCTGCTGGATTATGCCTCCGATGAGATCGAGAACAAGTTCCGGTATGAAAACACCACACGGTTTGATAACGGTTTAAGGATCAATGCCGGAGTAAATTATGAATATGCAAAATCATTTACAGAGAACTATAACCTGACCTTCATCGGTGGGAGTCCGGTGGAATTTAATTACAGTTCCGATATCTTTCTCCACAAATGGGGCGGATTTGCCCAGGCATCCGGCGAGATGCTGAAAAACAGGCTTACCCTCTCTCTGGGTGTGCGCATGGATGCAAACAACTACAATGAGAACATGAGCAACCTGTTGAACCAGCTTTCGCCCCGGTTCTCGGCAAGCTATATGCTTTCAACCGGATTGTACCTTAACTTTAACACCGGGAGGTACTATCAGTTACCGGCCTATACCACACTGGCCTATACCGATGTAGATGGTGTAATGGTGAACAAAGTAGAAAATGACCTTACTTACATACAATCCGACCATTATGTAACCGGGATCGAGTACCTGCCAGACGACAAATCGAAATTCAGCATTGAAGGGTTCTATAAAGTATACAACAACTATCCCTTTTCGCTGGATGACTCTATATCACTGGCCAGCAAGGGAGCCGATTTCGGACTGTATGGTGCCGAACCGGTGACCTCCACTGCAGAGGGAAGATCGTACGGAGCAGAGGTGCTCTACAGGAACAAGGACCTGTTCAAGTTTAACCTGATTCTCTCCTACACGCTGGTAAGGAGTGAAACGAAGCCCTTAAAAAGTACGCTGCTGGACAGGGAGTGGATTCCGACGGCATGGGACAACAGGCATCTGCTGAATCTGACCGGATTCCGCAAGTTCAACAGAAACTGGCAGGTGGGATTCAAGTGGAGGTATGTAGGGGGGATACCCTATACCCCCATCGACATAGAGGCCAGTGCAAACATCTTTAACTGGGACTACACCGGTCGTGAAATACTGGACCTTACGAATTATAACCGCCTTCGGTTTGACCCCTTCCACCAGTTGGATGTTCGGGTTGACAAAGAGTGGTTTCTTGACAATTTCACACTGAATTTGTATTTTGACGTGCAGAACCTGTATAATTATCGTACAGCAGGGACAGAGTTCCTCGTGCAGCAATTTGAAGACGGCCGGCCTGTCATTGCCAACCCGGAGGCACCAATTGATGAGCGGCGGTATGAACTGGAGCCGGAAAAAACCGAGGTGGGAACCATCCTGCCCACTGTTGGGATCATTATTAAGTTTTAATCATAAGGAGGCTCATTCAGGAAAAGAATGTTCATTCAGGTAATTAAAAAATATAAAACAATGCAAAAAGGTAATATTCTAATTATTTCAACGATGGTACTTCTGGCCGTATCCTGTACAAGCACAAATGTCCCGGAAACAGAGGTCCCTGAATCAATATCATCCAATAGTGCCGGTACCGGACCGGAACTGCAGGTAGAATTTATCAGGGGAGAGGCCCACAACCATCCGCTGATGGCGGTTTGGGCAGAGACCGAGACCGGGCAATACATTCAAACATTGTTTGTAGCGGAATCGCTGGGCAAAGGGATCTTTCAGCATGGAGATGCCACCTCGGGTAAATGGCTTCCGGCGGCGATCAGGCGACCGGCGGCACTGCCTGTATGGTCGCACAGCCGGGGAGTAAAGGAGCCGGACGGACTTTTTGTGCCATCCCCCGAGAATGCAGTGGCTGATGCATATACGGGAGCCACACCAGAACGCTCATTTGTATTGAATACGCGGCTGGATGAACCGGGGCCCGACAGGTTTATGGTGTTTTTCGAAATAAACCAGACGTGGGACTGGAACGAATACTGGACCAACAACAAATTTCCGGAAGATGAGGTATATAAAACCTCCTGTCAGCCCTCCCTGATCTATATGGCACTCGTGGATCTCAACGATGACGAGGATGAATACACCTTGGAGGTGATCGGCCGCGGGCACCATTCGGGAAAAGATGGAAAGATCTATACCGATCTTGAGACCATAACCACGGCGCTGAATATAACGCGCAATCTGAAAGTGCGTGTGATACAATAAAAACTGATCATTGATCATGGGCCTGTCGCTGCATACCACGAATTCTTCCGGGAAGTGTTCATTATCGTACATCTTTGTCGCAATATTGGACAATCCTTTTTTTATTCAAAAACTTGCATAACTTTGTTTACCTGATAGTTATTTATTTTGGCATATGGCTTGTACCATGGAAGGCATATAACCCGGAAAAACAAAACCAATATGATCAAGACAGTAGATCTAGTGAAGGTATTCCGCACGGATGAGGTGGAAACCACCGCCCTGAATAAGGTGAACATTGAAGTACAGGATGGCGAATTTGTTGCAATCATGGGTCCCTCCGGTTGCGGAAAATCAACCCTGCTGAATATTCTCGGACTGCTTGACAATCCGTCGGGCGGCTCATACCTGTTTAACAATACGGAAGTTGCGGGACTGAAGGAGAAGCAGCGGACCAACTTGCGAAAGGGAAATATCGGATTTGTTTTTCAAAGTTTTAACCTGATCGATGAACTCACCGTCTTTGAGAATATTGAACTGCCGCTGCTGTACCTGAAAATGTCGGGATCGGAAAGGAAGAAAAAGGTGGAGGCGGTCATGGAGAGAATGAAGATCATCCACAGGCGAAACCATTTTCCGCAGCAGTTGTCAGGCGGACAGCAGCAACGTGTTGCCATTGCCCGGGCAGTGGTTACCAATCCGAAGCTGATCCTTGCCGATGAGCCCACGGGTAACCTCGACTCTGCCAATGGAGCTGAAGTGATGGCACTGCTCACTGAACTGAATGAAGATGGAACCACCATCATTATGGTAACCCACTCACCCAGTGATGCAGAAAAGGCACACCGGATTATTCAACTGTTCGACGGACACATCGTAACAGAAAACATCCATAAAAAGCTCTAGGCTATCTGAATTGCAGATGGTCTGAACAATGAACCGGGTCCCTCTGCTGCCAACCTGTTTATTCATAGTCATCCAACAGGCAGCACCTCCGCAGGTATACACGCCTGCTAATTCAA
>CAYOVC010000290.1:0-4075 GCA_964407305.1 uncultured Bacteroidaceae bacterium
ATATTGAACATCAATTAATTTTCTGATAAACCTTGGTTTTTATCGGCGTAGTATTACTGTGAAAATATTTTGAATTTAATTATGATCAAATATAATGTATTTTGTATACAATTTTATTATTTTTGAAAAGAATTAGTAAATATGAGTTTCATACCGATTCAACAGCGAGACCTTTCATTTCACGTTTACGTACAGATCAGGGAGATGATCCTCTCCGGTGAATTGAAAGCAGGGGAGAAGCTCCCACAGGAAATAATTGCCGCACAACTGGGCGTTAGCAGGATGCCGCTTCATAAAGCATTCATTATGCTGGAGGAGGAGTTCCTTGTGGAAAGTATTCCGCGGCGCGGTATCTTTATCCGGAAGCCGGATATCCGATCAATTATGGATGCCTTCGAGTGTCGTGAAGGGCTTGAAGGTGTTGCTGCACGCAGGGCAGCAGAGAATTTTACCGATGAGGAGATCAATGATCTGGAGGAGATGTTTGTTCCATTCCGCAACCAGCAGGAGATTGTGCAGTACGATTATCAGATGGCTGATCAGGCATTTCATGAGGCGATCATTGCCGCCAGTGGCAACATAGTCATGCAGAAGCTTAATTCAATTGGAAGCGTCCTTATCAGGACCTATCCAAAAGGAATTATCCTGCCAATTCCTGAATCTCTGGAGGATCACCGCATGATTATCAGTGCCTTCAGAAACCGCGATGCATCAGGAGTTGAGGAGCTTGTCCGGCACCATTCAAGAAAAGCACGTCAGATATTGGAAAAGGAATTGGAAAAGGAATCAAAGAAAGAATTAGAAAAGGAAATGGAGAAAGAATTAGAAAAGGAACTAAATAATACAAAATGAGTAAGAGTTATCGAATTGCTGCAGTGCCAGGGGATGGAATCGGGCACGAAATCGTCCCGGCAGGGTTAAAAGTGCTTGAAAAGGTTGCGGAGAAATTTAATTTTCAGACGCAAATCGACCATTTCAGATTTGGAGCGGGACATTATAAAAAGCATGGCGTCTTTATGCCGGAAAACGGATTGTCAACACTTAAAGCCCTCGACGCCATCCTGTTTGGTGCTGTCGGACTCCCCGATGTGGATGATACACTCCCTGCGAAGGACTATACTTTTAAGGTGCGTACCCATTTTGAACAGTATGTCAACTACAGGCCTGTAAGAAACTGGAAGGGCGTAAAGCGTCCTCTGCGTGATGAAACACCATTCGAGTTTGTTGTTGTCAGAGAAAATACTGAAGGTGAATTTGTCCAGGTCGGGAGCCAGGTCAGGCCCGACACTGCCAACGGTATGGGACTGGATACAAGTATCTTCACCAGGGCAGGCATTGAACGGATCGCCCATTACGCGTTCAGGCTGGCAGGTACCAGGAGAAAACATGTAACCACCGTGACCAAATCGAATACCCTGATCAACAGTCTTACTTACTGGGACCGTGTTATAGGCGAGGTAGCTGAGCAGTATCCTGATATCGAGCACCGCTTTATGTATATTGATGCCACTTCTGCAAATTTTGTTCTTCGGCCATGGATCTTTGATGTGGTGCTTACTACCAATCTATTCGGGGATATCCTGAGCGACCTGGGTGGTGCACTCATGGGCAGCCTCGGACTGGGTGGCAGCGGCAACATCAATCCTGAGAAGGAGTTTCCATCTATGTTCGAGCCGATTCATGGCTCCGCTCCAGATATTGCGGGTCAGGGAATCTCCAATCCGGTTGGAATGTTCTGGTCAGTCGCCCTGATGCTTGAACACCTTGGAGAGTCAGAGGCCGCAGAAGCGATCATGGATGCAACTGATATGGCTCTGGAGCAAGGCTTTTTGCCCATTGATATCGGAGGAAAAACAGGTACAGATGAATTGACAGAAAAAGTGATTTCCAATTTATAACGATGAGTAAAAGAAGAGTGATTGATGTAAGTGCAACCCTGCGTGAACCCATGCGGGGATTCAGAAAAACTGTTGCGAAAACGGTGGGTGCTGATGGCTGGAATGCTTCAACTCTGGAGATCTATTCCCATGCTGGAACCCACATGGATGCAACGCTGCACTTCGATGTCAACACCATTGCGATTGATAAGATTCCGGTTGAAAGACTGATCTGTAATTGTCATATAGTTCGCATCGATCCCTGTGAACCGGCTCTTAGTATAACCATGGAACACCTTGGCCCGGTTTCAGAGTTGATACTGCCCGGCGAAGGAATCATTTTTCATACCGGTTGGAGCAGGTATATTGAAGATGCCTCCATGTACCGTGACAAGTTGCCCAGGATCAGTCCCGATCTCGCGAAGTGTATGGTCCGCAAAAAGGTCAACCTTCTCGGTGTGGAGCCTCCATCTGTGGCCGATGTAAACAATATCGAAGAGTTGACAGAGATTCACAGAATCCTGATGGAAGGAGATGTGCTGATACTTGAAGGGTTGTGCAACCTTGGTGAGGTACGGAAAAATAAGGTACAGTTGATCGCCCTTCCGCTGAAAATCGGTGAAGGAGACGGGGCTCCGGCACGCGCTGTAATAATCGAAAATTAATATAAGACAGATACACTAAACCTGCTAAACACCATCTTATGAAAACACCTTACATCCCCCGCCGTTTTCTCTTCGTTTTCGGTACATTTTTTATCTCCCTGTTCATGTATATCGACAGGGCCTGTATCTCCGCAGCCAAGGATCCTATTTCGGGCGACCTCGGGCTGTCAGACAACCAGATGGGGTGGGTATTGTCAGCATTTGCACTCGGATACGCCCTCTTTCAGGTTCCGGCAGGGATGATGTCAGATAGGTTCGGACCACGAAAGGTGCTGGCCGGTATCATCGCTGTCTGGTCACTTTTCACAGCCCTTACAGGTCTTGCGAAAACGTATATTGGAATGCTGATCGTAAGGTTCCTGTTTGGGAGCGGAGAGGCAGGTGCGTTCCCCGGTATCTCAAGGGCCGTCTATTCCTGGATCCCAATGCGGGAGCGCGGAATTGTCCAAGGGATCAATTTTTCCGGATCACGTGTCGGAGCCGCCCTGGCGATGCCCCTTGTTGCCGCTATGATTTCCGGTCTCGGATGGAGGGAAACGTTTGTTGTGCTGGGGGTGGCAGGGATCCTTTTTGCAGTGTTATGGTACCTGCTATTCAGGAACAGGCCCGAAGATCTGACCCATATCTCAGAGCGTGAGATCAGCTACATCACTACCAAACGTCAGCAACCTGAGGTCATTCAACCTCCCCCCCTTACTGCGGGAAAGCTTTTTGGATCAAGCAACATGTGGCTGGCCATGCTCCAGTATTTCGGGAGCAATTTTACCTTTTTCTTTGCGCTGACCTGGCTGCTGCCACACCTGAAAGAGACTTACAATCTTGACCTGATGCAAGCGGGTTTGTATGCCGCAGCTCCTTTCCTTGCCGGTGCGCTTGGCAACTGGGTGGCAGGATCGCTCGTTGATGCGATCTTCCGGACCGGAAAATGGAAGCTGAGCAGAAAAGTTCCTGCTATTTTGGGGTTCTCCTTGATGATTACAGGACTGCTCGGTAGTCTGCACATGGATTCGGCCATGAGTGCGGTTGCCATGCTGTCACTGGCCATCTTTGGTGCCGATATGACCCTCAGTCCGTCGTGGTCATTTTGTATTGATATTGGTAAAGAGAACGCCGGTTCAGTCTCAGGAACGATGAACATGGCCGGAAATATCGGATCGTTCCTCACCGCCCTGGCATTTCCCTACCTGATGTCATGGACAGGAAGCAATGCCACGTTTTTTTATGTGGCAGCCGGACTGGGACTCGTTTCAATATTTTGCTGGATCAGAATGAACCCCGAGAAATCATTAACATAAAGAGTTATATTTTAGCGGGATTTCCCGAAGTGTCGGGACAGGCAGCGAGCTCGCTGCATTCGGTTCGCAAGCTGTCACCGATGCCTTCGCAGACGGCTACGGTTATCGGTGGTTACTTTAACGTAAGGGCCCGAGCACCAAACTAAAATATTTTCTGCGAGGCAACCAGTCACTTGAAGTTAGAACGATAGTTATAGCATTATATATCAAGTATTAAAATAAAGAATTTACACCTATG
>CAYOVC010000291.1:0-4073 GCA_964407305.1 uncultured Bacteroidaceae bacterium
GATCCTGGAAAAAAAGATCGCGGAGCTCACCGGCCGGGAGGTGCTGGTATTGGGTGTGCCTGATAAAAAATTGGGGCAAAAGCTGGTACTTGTTGTGGAGGAGGAAGCTTCGGAAGCTGACCAGCACGATTCAATTTATTCCAAGTCAACCCAGTCAGACGATAAGCAACCTGTAGATAAACTTACAGCAACTGCCCGACAGAAGGGACCACTATCAAAAAGTAAACAGTCAGGAAAAGAATCTGTCCAGATAGCTTTCTCAAAAGATACCCTCTCCAAAGTTCTGCAAAAACATGAGCTCCCAAAGGAGATCATCACAATTCCTTCCTTCCCGCGAAACAAATCAATGAAAATCGATCGGATTGCTTTACTTTGTATTATTAAGAATTAATATGGGATTTCCAAAACAATTAAATAGCATATGAAAACAAAAATTCGGAAACCATGATAAAAAAAAACACAATCACTTTATTAAGCTTTGCTATCTGCCTGGTAATAATCCTTCCCCAGAGTCTGACAGGGCAGGATAGCAGCTGGAGTATTAAAGAAAGTCCGATGAATACTATCTGGACACATGAAGTCGGACCGGAAAATGCCCTCCCTGAATACCCAAGACCTGGAATGGTAAGGAATACCTGGAAGAATCTAAATGGTTTATGGGATTTTGAACTCGCAGCTAAATCTGGTTCGCCGCGACATTATAACAGGGAAATACTGGTTCCTTATCCAGTTGAATCGGCGCTTTCTGGCATAATGGAGGAGGTCGGAGCTGAAAAACGAATGTGGTACCGCAGAAATTTTTCGGTTGATCAGCCCTATGAAAATGGGAGAGTATTGCTGCATTTTGGTGCCGTTGACTGGCACTCTCATGTATTCATTAACGGTGATCTGGTTGGCGATCATATGGGAGGATATGATCCCTTCAGTTTTGACATCACAGATTTTCTCCTTGATGGTGAACAGGAAATTATAGTTACGATCTGGGATCCGACAGATACAGGTTCACAACCTGTCGGAAAGCAAACACATGATCCCAGGAGTATATGGTATACGGCAGTAAGTGGTATATGGCAGACAGTATGGCTGGAATATGTGCCTGATGCTTATATTAAAGATCTGAAAATAACAACTGATGTAGACAACAATCGGGTGAATTTTAATGTCTGTGTAAATAACGTATCTGACGGCCATACCGTCAGAGCAAAAGCATTAGCTGATGGACGAGAGGCAGGCAGTACTCACGGATCTTTTAAAAACAGATTTTTTATTGAACTGGATTCACCCAGACTCTGGTCGCCCGACAATCCTTTCCTCTATGATCTTGAAGTGGAATTACTGGATTCTGATGGATCAGTAGTTGACCGGATTGATAGTTACTTTGGGATGCGTAAAATCTCCATAGGCAGAGATAAGGATGAATATGTTCGTTTGTTGCTCAATAATAAGGAGTTGTTCCATATTGGCCCGTTGGATCAGGGCTGGTGGCCGGACGGCCTCTATACTGCACCGACCGACGAAGCACTCCGCTATGACATCCAGATCACAAAAGACCTTGGTTACAACATGATTCGCAAACATGTAAAAGTGGAACCCCAGCGCTGGTATTACTGGGCTGACAAAATGGGTGTATTGGTATGGCAGGATATGCCAAACGGAGACAGGCGGTCTGATGTAATCCAGGAGCCAACGAAAGAAATAGCATCACAATTTATGAGGGAGTATAAGGCAATGATCGACGCATTTTATAATCACCCTTCCATCGTAATGTGGGTTCCGTTCAATGAGGGCTGGGGGCAGCATAATACAGTGGAAATAGTTGAATGGACACAAAATTATGATCATTCAAGATTGGTTAATAATGCCAGCGGGTGGATTGATCATAAAGTAGGAGATGTACGGGATATTCATAGTTATCCGGGACCAGGCATGACCGATACCGAAGATAACCGGGCTATAGTACTTGGAGAGTATGGAGGAGAAGCTCTGGTGGTGCAAGACCATCTATGGCTGGATGATTTTTCCAGGGCTCCCGGTCATTATGAAACATCACAATCGGAAAAAGAACTTCATGACACATATGATGAAATGATACGTAAATTATACAAATTTAAAGATCAGGGATTGGCTGCTGCAGTATACACCCAGGCCACTGATGTTGAAACAGAAGTCAACGGTCTGATGACTTATGATCGCAAAGTGATAAAATTCAATATTAATCATCTTTTTAAATTGCATAAAGTACTTTTGAAAGAATAAACTGCTTTGTCGTTAAGACAGGAGGATCAAGTATTTAACCCATGATGTGAAGCCGATAGTCAGAAGCGGGTAAATCACTATCCACCGACCGTCTGATCTGGGATACTAAAGAGGAAAAATGTATAAGTAACCATAGGAATTCAACAATAAGATTTTAGTTTTGAAAAATATGAATGAACGAGGTTTTCATAAACAATCTTGTGAAACTTGATAATTACCGGAAAAAGAAAAAATGAGAAGATTAAAATACCTGAGCATTGTGCTGATATTTTTTTTTACAGGAAAGGTTATTCATGCACAAAATTATGACGAATCAAATGTACCTCCTTATGAATTACCTAAACTTTTGGAAACCAAAAATGGGATAACGGTTTCATCAATTGAGGAATGGGAAAAAATACGTCGCCCCGAAATTCTAGAACTTTTTGAAGACCATGTTTATGGTCAGGTCCCCACGGATTTCGACAAGATACGATTTAAAGTAAATAACAAAGATAAAAAAGCCATGGATGGGAAAGCTACACTAAAGGAGGTAGCTATTACTGTAACAAGAAACAGGAAATCAGTGATAATTAATCTGCTAATATTCACTCCAAATAAGGTGAAAAAACCGGTTCCTGTATTTCTGGTAATAAACCACAGGGGAATAAAAACGATGGATGTTACCAGGCAAAGCAAAGATGGATTCTGGCCAGCAGAAGAAGTGATTGAAGCCGGATACGCAATTGCCGGATTTGATGTAATTGATGTGGCCCCTGATAATAAAACCAGGTTTTCTGATGGAATACTTAAACAGCTTTATCCTGAACAGTTGAAAATGGAAAATGGAATGAGGGCCCTTGGGGCCTGGAGCTGGGGGGCCAGTCGTGCCATTGATTATTTTGAAAAGGATAAAACCATTGATGCAAAGAAAATTATTTCGGTTGGTCACTCTCGCGGTGGGAAAGCTTCTCTTTGGCATGGAGCACAGGACAATAGAGTAGCAATTACAATATCAAATGAATCAGGAAATTCAGGAGCAGCTCTCTCCAGAAGAAATTTTGGAGAAACAGTAGAAGTAATCACTCAAAATTTTCCTCATTGGTTCTGCCTCAATTACATGCAATATGCAAATAATGAAAATAAACTTCCTCTAGACCAACACATGTTGTTGTCATTAATTGCTCCACGTGCGGTATACATAGCCAGTGCAGCTGAAGATTTATGGGCCGATCCCAAGGGGCAATATCTTTCATTGATTGAATCTCAAGCTGTATTTAATATATACGGAATTAAAACAGATTTGCCTGATGAGATGCCTCTTGTAAATGAACAAATAATTCAATCACATCTGGGATTTCATAATCGCTCAGGCAAACACAATATGACTCCTTATGATTGGCAACAATTTATTCAGTTTGCCAATGCTTATTTTAATAGCAGGCAGGATAATTAATCAATTGAGTGTTATGGTGAAGGTTTTTTCCTAATGCTCTAATCCTTGAAAGAAATCTCCAAAAGAAAGAATACGCTCACTGTTTCTCTTATTGAATAGCAAGTGTTCAAAGTCTCGCTTCTTTTTGTTTAAATCGACTGTTTCCAGAATTTCGGACACCCGGGTTTTCAATTCCTGCAAATTCATCTAAATAAAATTGCTACCAGGTGATTTGTTTCTATTTTGCAATAAAGAGCAGATAATAATTACAGTTTCTTGTAATAAAGGGGATGTTAGTTGTTAAACAACCAGGCAGGCTCTGGGTAGTCCTGCCTACTCCATTTTCATAATCCCATTTGGAATCAACACCCTGTGCCGTTTCTAGCTTCAGGATGTAGATCCC
>CAYOVC010000292.1:0-4072 GCA_964407305.1 uncultured Bacteroidaceae bacterium
ATGGTAGCACCCCCTTTTCCTCCCCTAAACTGCGAAAAAACAGAAAAAAAATGACCAACTACCGCCATAACTCCAAGAAGTATTGCTAACATCATGAACAGCTCTTCCTCCTGGCCAACATCAGTTTGCAGATGGATGAGAAGCACAGCTCCCCAGCCCTTCAGCATATCAAAAACAAGTACCGGAAGACCGGTTTTTACACCCAGAACGCGCATGACATTTGTGGCGCCTGCATTGCCGCTACCATGTTCCCTGACATCGATCCCGTGAAAAAGGCGACCAATCCACACGGCTGTTGGAATTGATCCAAGCAGATAGGCTAATGGCAACATCCATATAAGGAAAAGATGATGACTTGAGAAGAATATCATAGTTCAGTTGGTAATACGTGAAACGACCTGAAAATAAATACTTTTAACAAGTTCGATATGATAGTATCGGTCCTGCCTTTTCAAGTCTTCTACCCTCATTATTGTCTGTAAATTGCTTAAAGTTATTGATAAATAGCTCAGCGAGTTTTCTGGCTTTCGTCTCCCATTGAACAGGATCGCTATATGTATCACGCGGATCAAGAATAGCATCATCTAAACCAGAAAGCGACCATGGTATTTCCAGATTAAAGACAGGGATCACTTTCGTTTTGGTCCTGTCAACTTCATTATTCAGAATTGCATTGATGATCGCACGCGTATCTTTAATGGATATGCGCTTCCCGGATCCGTTCCATCCAGTATTAACCAGGTAAGCCCTGGATCCGGCTACCTCCATTCGTTTTACAAGTTCCTGTCCGTATCTTGTCGGATGAAGCATAAGAAATGCTGCTCCAAAACAGGCGGAAAATGCCGGAACAGGTTCCTTAATACCCAGTTCTGTTCCCGCCAGTTTTGCTGTAAAACCTGAAAGGAAATGGTATTTTGTCTGATCTGGGGTTAGCATCGAAACCGGGGGCATGACACCAAATGCATCCGCAGTAAGGAATATCACCTTACGGGCGTGTCCGGCCTTTGATACTGGTCGAACTATATTATCAATGTGATAAATGGGATAAGACACCCTTGTGTTCTCAGTAATGCTATCATCATCAAAATCTATTTTGCCATTATTGTCGACGGTAACATTTTCGAGCAACGCATCTTTTCTGATTGCCTTGTAGATATCTGGTTCGTTATCTTTGCTCAAACGTATGGTTTTAGCATAACACCCGCCTTCAAAATTAAAGATCCCCTCATCGTCCCAACCATGCTCATCATCGCCGATCAGGGCACGGTTATGATCGGTTGACAAGGTTGTCTTTCCGGTACCGGAAAGACCAAAGAAAATGGCAGTATCCCCATCCTTTCCCACATTGGCCGAACAGTGCATCGCGGCTATTCCTTTCAGGGGCAGGTAATAATTCATCACGGAAAAAATCCCTTTCTTCATTTCACCACCGTACCATGATCCACCAATCACTCCCATTCTTTCGGTCAAGTTAAAGAAGACAAACACTTCTGAGTTCAACCCCTGTTCTTTCCAATCGGAATTTGTAGTTTTTGCTGCATTCAGCATCACAAAATCCGGCTCAAATTCCCTCAGCTCCTCTTCAGTGGGTCGAATGAACATGTTCTTAACAAAATGAGCCTGCCAGGCGACTTCCATGATAAACCGCACCTTTAACCGGGAATTCTCATTGGCACCGCAAAATGCATCTATTACGAACACTTTTTTTCCTGATAGCTGCTCAGTTGCCAGTCTGCATCCCTTTTCCCAAACCTCCTGACTGATGGGTTTGTTATCAGAAGTCTTTGCTATTTCAGATTTCCACCAGACTGTATTACGGGTGGTATTATCAAAAACGACATATTTATCTTTTGGTGATCTCCCGGTAAACCTTCCTGTATCAACCTTAACAGCACCAAGTTCTGTTAAAACACCTCGCTCAAACCCTTCCAGGGAATCGCTTAACTCCTCCTGATAAAGCTGGTCATAAGATGGATTTCGGACAATGTCTGTATTTCCTGAAATTCCGTATTGGTTCAGATTAACAGTCTCTTCATAATCGGTCATGATCTGATTATTAATGCACGGTTGGTAGTGATAATTATATTTTATCAGGTATATTCAAAGGTCAAAAAAAAAGCAGTAAAAACAAATTTTTACTGCTTTTTAATTGTTTGATAAAAAAACTATCTGTCATATTTCACTGAAGCCTGTGCAGCTGCCAGTCTGGCAATTGGTACCCTGAAGGGGGAACAACTTACATAATCCATACCAACCCTGTAGCAGAACTCCACTGAATCGGGATCTCCACCATGCTCTCCGCAAATACCCACTTTCAAGTCAGAATTGGTTGAACGTCCTTTGGAAACTCCAATTTCAACCAACTGTCCAATTCCTTCCTGATCGAGTGTCTGGAAAGGATCTGTTTTCAGAATTCCCTGTTTAATATAGATGGGAAGGAACTTCCCTGCGTCATCCCGTGAATAACCAAATCCCATTTGTGTAAGATCATTTGTTCCAAATGAGAAAAACTCAGCATGTTCAGCAATCTTGTCAGCTGTAAGTGCTGCTCTCGGGATTTCGATCATTGTACCTACAAGGTATTCACATTTCTCACCCTTCTCATTAAAAACCTTTTCAGCTGTTTCCCTGATAATCTCCTCCTGGAGCTTGAATTCTTTCATTGTACCGATCAGAGGAACCATAATTTCAGGTTTAGCATCAACTCCTTTTTTCTTCAGATTAACTGCTGCTTCAAGAATAGCCCGTGCCTGCATTTCGGTTATCTCAGGATATGTAATACCCAGGCGACAACCCCTGTGTCCAAGCATGGGGTTGAACTCGTGAAGATCATCAACGAGGGATTTGATCTCATCTACGGTGACCCCCATTTGATCGGCCATAACCTTTTGGTTTGCTTCATCATGTGGAACAAACTCGTGCAATGGTGGGTCCAGAAGCCGTATGGTGACACCATATCCTGCCATTGCTTCGAGTATACCTTCAAAGTCTTCACGCTGGTAAGGCAGTAATTTATCAAGTGCCTTGCGACGTGCTTCCTCATTGGAGGCAAGTATCATCTCTCTCATAGCAATAATCCGCTCGCCCTCAAAGAACATATGCTCGGTTCTTGTAAGTCCAATCCCTTTGGCACCAAAATCCCTTGCAACCTGCGCATCATCCGGCGTATCGGCGTTGGTCCTTACATCCATCTTTGTCAGTTTCTCTGCCAGCTCGAGTATTGCAGCAAAATCACCGCTTAATTCAGGATCAATTGTTTCGATCTTGCCCTCATAAACGTTTCCTGCACCTCCATCAAGAGAGATCCAGTCACCTTCATTAAAAACCTTTCCATCAACTGTCATCGTACGGGTTTTATAGTTGATCCTTACAGATCCTGCGCCCGATATACAGCATTTCCCCATCCCCCTGGCAACAACTGCAGCGTGAGAGGTCATCCCTCCCCTGGCGGTCAGAATACCCCGGGCGATATTCATCCCTTCAAGATCTTCCGGTGATGTTTCGATACGCACCAATATGGACTCAGGATATTTTGCTGCCTCATCTGCAAAGAATACAACCTGACCGGTAGCAGCGCCAGGAGAAGCCGGCAATCCATTTGCAATTATAGTTGCTTTTGAAACCGCACTCTTATCAAATACAGGATGAAGTAGCTCATCCAGTTTTGCCGGTTCCTGTCTAAGCAGTGCCGTTTTTTCGTCAATCATGCCATCACGGAGCAGATCCATTGCAATTTTCACCATCGCTGCAGCTGTTCGCTTACCATTCCTGGTTTGCAGCATCCAGAGTTTTCCATCTTGTATGGTAAACTCTATATCCTGCATATCACTGTAGTGGTTCTCAAGCTTTGTTTGGGTCTCATCAAGTTCCTTATAAACGGGCGGCATCAATTCCTCCAATGAGGGAAACTTGGTTACACGCTCCTCCTCAGAAACACCAGCCAGCTGAGCCCAGCGAAGAGATCCCTCTTTTGTGATTTGCTGCGGGGTTCTTACACCTGCAACAACATCTTCACCCTGTGCATCAATCAGGTATTCTCCGTTAAAAATATCCTCACCGGTGGCGGCGTCTC
>CAYOVC010000293.1:0-4064 GCA_964407305.1 uncultured Bacteroidaceae bacterium
ATATTCGGCCTAAGGGCTTTGATAAATTGTATAACATCTCCGATACGTGAATTGAGTGTTGGCTCACCCGATCCTGAAAAAGTGATATAATCGGGATCGGGATTGTTGAGAAAATAGTCTTCCAGTTCGGATGTAACCTTCTCATATTTTATATATTCCATTCTTTCAATGGTGTGTTTGGTGGTTGCACCCACCTCACAATAGACACAATCGAGTGAACAGACCTTTTTGGGAACCAGGTCGACCCCCAGTGAGATCCCCAGTCTTCTTGAAGGAACCGGGCCAAATAAATATCTATACATCGTTTAATAGTTTTTGGGATCATGAATAGTAATGATTATCAACAATCCCGAATTTGTCTTTAAATTTACTGAAATACTCTCTTATCAGTGCGTTAATAACCGAAGGGTAATCCATACCTGTCCCTCAGATCATATACATCCTGATCGATCATATCAAGCACGCACAACGTTCCATATTTGATGATGCTGATTTGACAATTTTTTTTCTGTAATTGTACATGTGTCTTTGAAACCTGCTGTTTTTTAAGTCCATACAAGCGATTAATGAAAAATGATAATAATCAGCAAAGTTGCAAATATATTTTCCATTTTTACATTCCTTTTTGTTAAATGACCTTTTCATCATTGAGGAAGCTTATTTCAGCGATGCAAAGACAAAAAGAACAGAAGTAATTAGTAGTGGGAAATAACAACCGCTGTAAGGATAGCAATCATATATGGAATATAGAGAAAACGGTAAGGAAAGAGCAGATATTCCCGGTGCCACTTTTGATGGTGAAGGAGTAAATTTTTCGATCTATAGTGAACATGCAGAGGCTGTAACGCTTTGTCTGTTTGGCAACGGGGCAGAGGGATCAGATTATAAAGAGTTTCCGCTCAATAAGATACAGAACAATATGTGGCATATCTATATTCCCGGTCTTGGTCCCGGACAGCGTTATGGATATAAAGCAGAGGGGCTGTATCAACCAGAGGATGGATTGCGGTATAACAGTACGAAACTGCTCATTGACCCTTATGCAAAAGCTATTGAGGGAAGGATCAATATTGTTGATAGTCTGTTCGACTACTCCTATCAACACAGATCAACTGGCAATAAATTCAAAAAAAGCAATGTGCCAAGTGCAGCTGATCTGAATAAATGCGTGGTTGTTGATACATCTTTCGACTGGGAGGGAATCGGAAGACCCCGGATTCCCATGGATGAGACAATTATTTATGAATTGCATGTGAAGGGCTTTACAGCGATGCATCCTGCTGTTCCGGTCTGGGATCGCGGAACTTTCAGGGGACTGAAACATCCGGTGGTCATTGAATATTTTAAGAACCTGGGCATTACGACCATTGAGTTGATGCCTGTTCATCATTTTGTACATAGTAAGTTTTTGGTTGATAACGAATTATCCAACTACTGGGGCTATGATACCATTGGTTTTTTTGCGCCACATGCTGAATATTGTGCCTCAGGATCATTGGGTGAACAGGTGGCAGAATTCAAAGAAATGGTAAAGGAGTATCACAGAAATGGTATTGAAGTGATCATTGATGTTGTTTATAACCATACCGGAGAGGGCGATCATCTCGGACCAACAGTTGCCTTCAGGGGAATCGATAATTCTAATTATTATAGCCCCAAAACGCATAATAAGTTTTATTACAGGGATTATACTGGTACCGGAAACATGATGGATCTATCAAAAAAAGAGGTACTTAGAATGGTCCTGGATAGTCTGAGGTATTGGGCAGATGAAATGCTCGTTGACGGGTTCAGATTTGATCTGGCATCTGCCCTTACAAGGGGAGGAGATGGTGAAATATTTGGATCAGCTTTTCTGGGTGCCATTCAACATGATCCGGTATTGTCAAAGATTAAAATGATTGCAGAACCATGGGACCTGGGACCAGGTGGGTACCAGCTGGGTATGTTTCCATCTCCATGGATTGAATGGAATGATAAGTACCGGGATTCTGTGAGGAGATACTGGCGTGGTGATGGTGGTCAGCTTAATGAGCTCTCCCGGAGGTTATCGGGAAGCAGTGATATTTATATAAAAAATAACAGGACACCGGTATCGGGCGTCAATTTTGTGACGGCTCACGACGGGTTTACATTACACGACCTGGTGAGTTATAATCAGAAACACAACAGGAAAAACAGGGAAGATAACAGAGACGGTGGAGATCATAATATCAGCTGGAACAGTGGTGTTGAAGGACCAACCGAAGATCTGGTCATCCTGGCATTAAGGGAGAGGCGCAAAAGAAATTTTCTGGCCACCCTTATGTTTAGCCAGGGAGTTCCAATGATCAGTCATGGTGATGAGTATGGGCGTTCCCAGCAGGGAAATAACAATGCATGGTGCCAGGACAATGAAACAGCATGGATGAAGTGGGACTGGGATGAGGGTGAGATCAGGTTGTATGAATTTACAAAAAGAATTATCGCTTATAGAAGGAGTTTTTCAGCTCTACGCTTTGCTGAATACATCGATAACATGCAAGAAGAGCATGACGGGAAAAAGATGATCCGGTGGCTGAATCCAGGCGGAAAGGATATGAGTCAAAAAGATATGGAATCGGATTTTATGAGGTGTATGGGAATGTTAATCAATGGTGATTTAGTGGAAAAAGCTGGTAATAGAGATGATCAATCCGGTAGCGAAGTTTTGCTGTTGCTGCTCAATAGTTTCTGGGAGCCAGTTCTGTTCCGGCTTCCTTCTGATGCGTGGAGTACAAAATGGAGAGTTTTGATAGATACCGGTGGTGAATGGGCCTCTGAATCGAGGGAAATTTATACCAATACCTATCAGATACAATCAAGATCATTGGTATTACTGAGAAATGTAAAATGAGACCCTCATGATATTTAATTGAACTTCTTTATTTCGCCATTCTGCCAGTAGCCGAAAATTGTATCACCATGTTCCGTATACAAAGTGCCAATACCGTTCATATCATCGTCCCTCCATTCTCCAACATACTTTTTCCCCGTATTCCAGTTATAGGTTCCGTATCCCTGAAAACTACCTTTAAAAAATTCTCCTTCATATGTATTACCGGATGAGTAGACCAGTTTTCCTTTTCCATGAAACAGGCCATTATTAAAGTACCCGGAGTACAGTGTTCCATTTTCATCCTGCTGTTGGCCAAATCCATTCAAGCAATTCCCACCCACACAAACGGACCTGGTGATTCTGAAGATATCTTTTTTAAATTTTTCAGTTTTCTTTCTATGATATTCAATTTCAATCGTATGTAAGTCTGTTTCATACTTCTGATTGAATTTCGACAGGGAATCAAGCACTGCAATATGGTTATCGGCAAGCTTCAGGGACGCAGCGTATAAAGCTTCAACTCGTTTTTTAGACATCTCCCCGGTATGGATGCAATCCAATATTAAGTTGAATTCATTTTTACTCAGATCGCCAAGTTGGCTGAAAGATTGCAGAAAAGTCTTGTATAGCAATGAATCACCTCTTAAAGGACCCAGTTCCTCAAGCCGTTCAAGGTTTTTGCTACAAAGCGAGGAGATGTTCTCCAAACGATGCCTGATCAAAACATAGGCACTACTATCGTTTTCCGGAGTGCTGTCTGCTGAAGCGAAACACTTTCTTGTTTCATAGAGGGTTTCATAAATTTCCAATAAAAGCTCATTGTTGATCTGCAGTAATCCATTGTAATAATTACGAATCTCAATCTCATTATTATCACAAGAATAAAAGATTGTAAGCAGACTGAGCCAGATAACCCTTTTGAACATGAAATACTTTCGAAACAAATTAAAATTATTCTGCTGCGCCGCCTGAACCGACATTTTTGCTTCTTTCTATTGATTGCAATGCCAGGTAATTATCACCGAATCTGTTCAGGTTCTCCATTTCATCATCATACTGATCAAGATGTCTCTCTTCATCTTCAACCAGCGACTCAAACACCTTCTTCGAAACGTTATCAGCATTAGCGGAACACTCGTTGGCCCATTTGTTGTAATCATCGGCACTGGATGTCTCCATTTCTGTCGCAAGTTCAAGCATTTCCCTG
>CAYOVC010000294.1:0-4043 GCA_964407305.1 uncultured Bacteroidaceae bacterium
CGCCTTCTACAGACATTCCGCCCCGCTGGGGCTGTGCATTCCGTGCTACAGACATTCCGCCCTGCTGGGGCTAAACCGTTCTAACGGGGCTGCTTGGCAGCGATCAATTTTTCTGTATCCTGAACGATCTGTTGCCGCAGTTTGACCATCTCCACCGCAGCCTTCGCCTTTTTCCGGTACTGGCGGCCGAACCATCCGCCGCGCAGGGTCTTTTTCAGCCGGAGGTACCATAGCAGTGCCAATTTTCCTGTCGGATAGAGCAGCACCAGGTAGCCAACCCAGATATACCATCCGTCGGTAAGGATTCCCACCAGCAGCGTCTGCAGCAGATAGGTAAGCGGCAACACCACCAGCATGGCCAGTCCGGCCTTCACCGAGCTGTGGAACTGCACATCCTTGATATTTCTAACGGCCCGCACAGGCAGAAAGTACATCAGCGCGTTGTTGATCAATCCATAGAGAAAAACTGGCAATGTAAGCAGCAGTGTAAGCCACCGCCAGGCGACCCGGGCAGCTGAATAGCCTTCAGCCTTCACCACCCAGTCGCGGATATTCAGCTTCTCGAGTGACTTCATATAGCGCTCCACCTTCTCCCGGAGCGGATCGAATTGCTGGGACATTTTCTCCAGTTCCCCGTCGGCCGGTTGCATATCCTTCTTCAACACGCCATCGATCTGCTGCGCCTCTTGTTGCGCATCACCGGCTGCAGACTGCTCATCATTCAACTTTCCATCCGCGGCAGGCTGCTTCTCTACCAACCCTTCATCGCCATGTGACTGCTCTTTCTCCAGCACCCCGTCGAGCCGGCGGATCATCTCCTTGTCGGCCAGGAATTTATCGTGCAGCGTCTCCCCTTCGATCCCCATGATCTCACGCATCCGCTCATTGAACACGGTCCGCAGCCCGAGGTACATGTCGTAGTACTCCACCGTCTCGATATGGATCATCAGCGGCTTCATCTCATCGGCCAGCCGCTGCTTGAGGAGGTTCATACCACGGGGACCGTTTTCTTCAAACTCATCCCAGTAGGCTGCCACCTCGATCGGCTTGCCATAGTAAACGTGGAGATCCTGGTAATGCTTTATGAAATCTGAAAAATCGAGTCCGACGGGAACGATCTTCACGTAGGGCTTGTTGCCCATTTTTTCCTGTGTTTTGAAGGCAATGCGGAAGATGCCTTTCCCTAGGTTCCTGAGCCTGCGCCTGTCGCTGTGGTTTCCTTCGGGCATGATGCAAAGCTGATGTTTTCGGTGAAGCACGCCAACGGTGATATCGAAGATCTCCTGGTTTTTCCCCAGCTCATCCACCCCGTCACGAATGCGAAATACCGGGAGGATCTTGAGGGAGTTGAGCGCTTTCGCCATATTTTTTTTGCGGAAAAGATCGGCCCGGGCCAGGAACACAGTGTCGCCCGGCGATGAGAAGAGTACGATCAGTGCATCCATCAACGCGTTCTGGTGGTTGGGGGCAAAGATCACCGGGGCATCTTTCGGGATGTTTTCGAGGCCATGCACCTCCACCTTGCGATAGAATTGGTTGAACACGATCTTAACCCAGTTGTATAGAGAGAAGTAGACAAGGTTCCGGCGGTCGATACGGTCAATGGCACCGATGACTTTTCGTTTGGACATATACGATCTTGTTTGGTGACCACAAATATAAAAGTTTTTTTTACCTTCTACAGACATGGCACTGGGGCTAAACACTATGTTCCTGAAGCGTGGGGATGTCGCTCCTCACCATAAATATGAAAACCGACTTCTGACTTTATGGTAACGATTATTCAATAAATAAAATCACTATTTTTGTTTATTATCTGTTTTCAAAGTAAATTTCGGATATAAATAAGCATAATTAAGAGTGTGTCCATAGATTCGGAGTGGCTGGATCATAAAATTCGAGAGCAAACACCGCCTGCCTTAGTACCTAAGTACGGCAGGCAGAGCGCAAAATATTAAGACACAGTTATTGTACTTTACAGATAACTAATTTGCAATCAAAAGCAGTTAATGAAACAACAGGAGATAATAAAAAGGATAAAATCAGGCATTTCGGCCAAAGACCCAATGGCAGACATTTATTTATATGGTTCAAGGGCCAGGGGAGATAACCGTCTGGATTCTGATTGGGATATTCTTGTAATTACTCCGCAGAACAAAATAACTTACGATTATGAATTCAATCTGAGGGATCCAATCATCGAACTGGAATTAGATTCAGGACAGGTTATTTCACTTCTGGTTTATTCAAAATCAGACTGGACAAACAAAATGCCACATACACCATTATTTGAAAATATTAGAAAAGAAGGAATTAAAATTTAGTTTTGTGAGCGAAGACAATATCCCTTATAGAATCAAACGGGCAAGAGAAACGTACAAAGATGCCGTTTATCTATTGGATCTTGGCAGTATAAATTCAAGTGTCAATAGATTATATTATGCAGCTTTTTATGCCACCCTTGCTCTGCTGTTAAAGAATAATATAGAGGTGAAATCTCACAAAGGAGTAAAGCAAAAATTAGGAGAAGAATTTGTACTAAAAGGCATTATATCAAAAGAATATGCGAAAACGTATTCGATCCTGTCAGATTACAGGCACAAGGGTGATTATGATGATTTATTCGATTTTGATCATGCCGTCATTAAAAGACTTATCGGACCGGTAAAAGAATACATTGATTTAATAGATGGTTTAATTTTGAGTGGTTGAGCCTGTCAGCTGAATCTTATCGGAACGGTAAAAGAATACATTGATTTAATAGAACAAATTGTAAGTCAGTAAAAATAGTGATCAACGACCCTTCGTTACCATTGGGCAAGGAAGGACCGACGTATAAAAACACCTCCCTTATCTTAAAAATTTCCGTATTTTCGTGCCGGAAAACGAGGTGCGAGGTGTGGGATAAGAGGTGCGGGGTGCGTAGAAACAGATAACATATTAAAATAATTTCATAGATGATCATTTCAGGAATACAGCAGGTGGGGATTGGGGTAACCAGTCTGAAGGATGCCTGGCGGTGGTACCGCGATCACTTTGGTATGGACATCAGGGTGTTTGATGAGGAGGCGCCTGCCAACTACATGTTGCCCTACACAGGCGGCAAGGCTTGCAAGCGGCATGCTGCGCTGGCGATCAATATGATGGGGGGCGGCGGATTTGAGATCTGGCAGTACAAGGACCGCACACCGAAGCCCCCGGCTTTTGATATCCAGGCGGGCGACCTGGGGATCTTCGCTGCAAAGATGAAGTCGCCCGATGTGGATACTACCTACGACCATTTCCACAAGCTTGGGCTCGTCCTGAACGGTGTGAGTCGCGATCCCGCGGGAAGAAAGCAGTTCTTTATGAAGGACCCTTATAACAACATTTTCCAGGTGGTGGAGGCCAATACATGGTTTAAATTCAGCCGGCGCAAGAAGACCGGTGCGGCGTATGGTGCGGTGATCGGGGTCTCTGATGTAGAGAAGGCAAAGGTACTTTACTCCCAAATCCTGGGATACGACACGGTGGTGTACGACGAGACAAAAGTGTGGGACGACCTGGCGATGGTTCCCGGGGGAACGCACAGGATCAGGCGGGTGCTGCTGCGGCACGAGCTGGAGCGCAAGGGCTTCTTTGCCAGGCTGTTCGGTCCGACCGAGATCGAGCTGCTGCAGGTGCAGGACCGCGATCCGCAGAACATCTACAAGGACCGGTTCTGGGGAGATCTCGGATTTATCCACCTCTGCTACGATGTGATCGGCATCAACAAGCTGAAGGAGAAGTGCGCATCGCTCGGCTTCCCCTTCACAGTTGATAGTCAGGCCAAAACCGGTCCCACCGCCTTCGACATGGGCGAGGCGGCCGGACATTTCAGCTATATCGAGGATCCCGACGGCACGCTGATCGAATTCGTGGAGACCCACAGGATCCCGGTCATCAAGCGGTTCGGATGGTACCTGAAGCTCGACAAGCGGAAGGACAAGGAGAAGCCGGTGGCTGATCGCGTGCTGCGGATGCTGCGGTTCATGAAGGTGCGGGAGAGGCATTTGAGGTAGGGA
>CAYOVC010000295.1:0-4030 GCA_964407305.1 uncultured Bacteroidaceae bacterium
CCGACATTGAAATGCCAACCCCCATGCCTCCCTGTACTATTGGAAGCCGAATTTCCAGATCTCCGATTTTGAATGGTTTCATTAGTTATATTATATTTTGCCTTTGTCGATTAATTTGTGTGTCTGGATCATAATGTTCGAAACAACTCGGACATGACGAACAGACACAATTTTATCATCACTTTATCGGTCCAAAGGTAATTCCTTTGGAACGAAAGCACTGTTAAAAAACATGATTTTGGGGTAAACGGAGGCTCTTAGGTACCAATGGGGTGAATTTCAATTGGCAGATGGGGTTAGCTGCGCTCAATTCGTAAATTCAACTATTTACTCACTCCATAGAGCCAAGGGGCCTGACAGCCAATTTAATTGGAGATGGGCCGGGCAAAGGCCTTCACATCCTTGCCCTCGATCTTCTGGTCGCACAAAATCACCAGTCGCTCCAGCACATTCCTGAACTCCCGGATGTTGCCGGTCCAGTTGATCTTCCTGAACTCCTCAATGGCATCGTCGGTGATCTCTTTGGGGGCTTTTCCATACTCGGCACAGATCTGTTGGTTGAAATGGTCGGCCAGCACCGGGATATCCTCCAACCGGTCGTTCAGTGCCGGCACATCGATCAGGATCACGCTCAACCGGTGGTATAGGTCCTCCCTGAAGGTCGATTTTTCGATCTCCACCTTTATATTCTTGTTGGTCGCTGCGAGGATCCGCACATTTACGTTAATATCCTTGTCGCTCCCCACCCGTGAGATCTTGTTCTCTTGCAACACACGCAGCACCTTCGCCTGTGCCGACAGGCTCATATCGCCGATCTCATCCAAAAAGATCGTTCCCCCGTCGGCCTGTTCAAACTTCCCTTTCCGCTGCTTGATCGCCGAGGTAAAAGCGCCCTTTTCATGACCAAACAGCTCGCTTTCGATCAGCTCCGACGGTATCGCGGCACAGTTCACCTCCACGAACGGTCCGTCGGCCCGGTTGCTCTTCTCGTGCAGCCAGCGTGCCACCAGCTCCTTGCCGGTGCCGTTCGGACCGGTGATCAGCACGCGTGCATCGGTCGGCGCCACCCGCTCGATC
The DNA here is from genome assembly GCA_964407305.1 of uncultured Bacteroidaceae bacterium. Taxonomy (GTDB): domain Bacteria; phylum Bacteroidota; class Bacteroidia; order Bacteroidales; genus M55B112. Next base: position 1,078 of record CAYOVC010000295.1, read on the forward strand.
ATCTCCTTCACCTGCTGAATCGCCGGCGCATCACCCACCATATCATACGCCTTGCTCACCTTCCGTTTCAGCACCCTGTTCTCCGTGGCCAGCGTGCTCTTGTCGAGCGCGTTCCTCACGGTAATCAGCAACCGGTTCAGGTCCAGCGGCTTCTGTATAAAGTCATACGCCCCCTTCTTGATCGCCTCCACGGCATTCTCCACGTTCCCGTGCCCTGTGATCATGATCACCTGCACATCTTTACCGGTCTCAAAGATCTTCTCCAGCACCTCCATGCCGTCCATCTCCGGCATCTTGATATCGCACAGCACCACATCAAAGCTGCCGGCGGTGAATTTCTCCAGTCCCTCCGGACCGTTTTCCGCCAGCTCCACCTCAAACTTCTCATACTCCAGGATCTCCTGAAGCGCATTCCTGATGCTCTTTTCGTCGTCTATAACAAGGATCTTTGACATACATTTACAATTTAATCAGTCGCGCCATTACCCCCTCTTTCAGCGCGTAGCGCGATTGTACGAGGGAACGCAGGCTGCATGTATTGAGCACAAAATTAATAAAAATCACCGCAGGAACGATCATCTCCACCCGCACCGGCTCCATCCCGGGCATCTTCAGCCGCTCTTCCGCGGTCGATCGCAGCAGCAGTCCATGCATTTCCCGAAAGTGCGCAAGCGCAATCTCCATGGAACTGCTGTTACCGGGGGATCGCAACCCGAACCGGTGCGTTGCCATGGCGGCGAGGGTATCGAATGTTCCCGACGCACCCACGAGCAGCGACGGCTGGTACCTTTCCGCCTGGTCAAAAAGCGCGGTCAGCTCCGACTCATAATATTTTTCAATGGCGGCGATCTCTTTTTCTGTGATCGGATCACTGACTGTAAACTTCTCGATGATCCGCGCCATCCCCAGTTCGAAGCTGCGTTTCCAGAAGATCCCTTCACCGTTACAGATGATAAACTCAATGCTTCCGCCGCCAATATCCATGATCATTGTGGTTTCGTCGCCAAATCCGACCGACTCCCTGATGCCGCCATAGATCAGCGCGGCCTCTTCGTCGCCGTCGATGATCCGGGTCCTGAATCCGAACCGCTCTTTCACCTGCTGCACGAACTCCTTTCCATTCGCTGCATTGCGCATGGCAGAGGTGGCGAAAGCATGGATCTCCGTGGCACCGAAAGATTCAATGGTGCGCATATGGTTTGAAATGGCAATAAGGCCCCTTTCCATCGCCTCCGGTGTGATCAGCCCGTTGTTGATACCTCCTTTCCCAAGCTTTACCGGCTCCTTGTCGTCGTACAGCACATTGAAAGATTTCCCGTTCTTCTCCGCGATGAGCAGGTTGAAGGTGTTGGTTCCGAAATCGAGGATGGCTACCGGCATGATCAATGTTTATAAGTGATTATCAGTTTTTATACCTGAGCCACTTCCAGAGCTCTTTGTAGGTGATCTTTTTTCCGTACATCAGGATGCCTGTGCGATAGATCTTTCCCGCTATCCAGATCGCCCCGAGGATGGTGATGATCAGCAGGAAGGCTGAAAGTGCGATCTCCCAGGCAGGCACGTCGAACGGCATGCGCACCATCATCAGTACCGGCGAGGTGAGCGGGAACATGCTGAACCAGAAGGCGAGCGGACCGTCGGGATTGTTCATCACATTGGCCATCAGGATGATTCCGAGGATGAGGGGGAGGGTGACCGGCAGCATGAATTGCTGCGTCTCCGTCTCATTGTCGACCGCCGAACCGATCATCGCGAAGAGCGATCCGTACATCAGGTAGCCGAACAGGAAGAAGAAGATGAATGCCACGAGGATTTTTACCGGTTCAACCGATTCAAAGGAGACAAGGATATCCGCCAAAAACTCGTTATCACCGGCGAACTCCTCCACTGCTGCAGAGGTGCCGCTCTCCCCGAAAAGATCCGTTCCCTGCACCTGTTCAACGGGCGATCCCTGCTGAAGTGTCGTTCCCATGACCAGTCCGGCTCCGCCGACCAGCACACCGGTGAAGACTACCCAGATCACGAATTGTGTGAGCCCGACGAGTCCCACGCCGACGATTTTACCCATCATCAGCTGGAAGGGGCGCACGCTGCTGACGATCACCTCTACGATGCGGCTCGATTTCTCCTCGATCACACCACGCATCACCATGGAGCCATAGATGAAAATAAACATGTAGATCATCAGTCCGGATGCATAACCGATACCCATTACCAGTCCGGTATTGCTCCTTTTCTCTTCGCCCCCCCTGGTCCACTTGATGCTGGAAACCCTGATGTTGGTCTCAATCTCCATGAGGATCTGATCCAGGTTTTCAATATCATTGGCTGCAAGCTTCAGGTTTTCAATCTCCTTCTCCATGGCATTCCGTATATGCGACGAAACATCCAGGCTGGGCTGTTTATCGGAATAGAGGATCGCCCGCTCGGAACTGAAAACATTGGGTGGAATATAGAGTACCGCGTAATATCCTGTGCTTGAGAAGTTATCTCTCAGGGTTTCAATGGGGACATCCTCCAGGGCGGTGAATTTCAGAAACTCCGTTTCGGGGATCACGCTTTCCGGTTGTCCGGATGAGTAGGTGGTAAGCACCAGCGACTCATCGATCACGGCAATGTTTTTCACCTCTTTGTCCTCGAGGTTTGCAAGCAGTGCCGGCAGCACCAGCAGGGCGGCAAAGAGCAGCGGTCCGAGGGCCGACATGATAATAAAAGATTTCTTTCTGACCCTGGTCAGGTACTCTCTTTTGATGATAAGACTTACCTTGCTGCTCATGATGCTTTGCGTTTACTGTTTTTTGCAGAATCGGATTCAACAACCTGGATGAAGATATCGTTCATTCCGGGGATTACCTCATTATAGGAGTGAATGGTGGTCAGGGCCGCCAGTCCCGTGATAAGCTCATTGGGTTTGGCCCCGGGGTATAGCTTGATGCGTGCCTCTTTGCCGATC